>JBGSKZ010000765.1:0-1245 GCA_041741035.1 Treponematales bacterium | reverse complement strand
GCGCGCCAGGGCCACCCGTTGCCTCTCTCCCCCCGACAGATCCTGCACGGCGCGCTTGCCGTAGCCCTTGAGCCCCACGGCCTCAAGGAGCCGCTCGGCTTCTTGGAGCCGGGCCCGCCTGCCCATGCCCTTGGCCGCGAGGCCGTAGGCCACGTTCCGCGCGGCGTCCATATGGGGAAAGAGCGCGTAGTCCTGGAACACCATGCCCACGCCCCGTTCCCGAGGAGGCAGCGCCTTAAGGTCCCGGCCGTCCACGAGCACGCTCCCCGCATCCGCCTTGAGCAGACCCGCTATCATGCGCAGTACCGTGCTCTTGCCGCAGCCAGACGGCCCCACTATGGCCAGGAGCTCGCCATCGGGCACGGCGAAATCCGCCCGCACCGTAAGGCTGGGCCAGCGCTTCTCCAGGGCCGCGACCTCAAGCGACGGCATCGCGGGCATCCTTGAGGAAAAAGACCAGGGCCGTGGCCAGGCCCAGGAGGACGGCGGCGGCGCAGGCCTCGTTGAATCGGTATGAGCCAGCCAGGCGGTAGAGCGTGAGGGCCAGGGTGTCGAAGCCCGGCACCGGCGCCACTATGAGGGCGTTCGCGTCGCCCGCGCTTATGGCGAAGGCGAAGGCGAAGCCGGACAGCAGGGCGGGCAGGGCCAGGGGCAGGCGTATCTTCAGGGCTGCGCCAAGGCGGCCCGAGCCCAGGGTAAGGGCCGCCTCCACGTAGCGTTCGTCGGAAAGCCCTATTGAGCCCTGTATGGAGCGCAGTATGAAGGGGTAGGCCGCTACCGCCTGAACTGCCGCTATGGCCAGGACGGAAGAGCCTCCCAGGAGCTCGCTCCAGCCGTAGGCGAGGACCACGCTCGACACGGCCAGGGGAGCCATGGGCAAAACGGAAGCCAGGAAGGGCGACTTGATTTTTTTGAGCGCTATGGAGAATACGAAGCCTAAGGAGGCGGCCAGGGCGGCGCTGGCCAAGCCGAGCGCTACGGTGTTGAGGGCGGCCCTCCCGAAGCTCGCGCTTGAAAAGAGGGCCTCGTAGTTGGCCAGGCCGAGGAGCCCAGAGCCGAATTTCCCCGACTTCACTACGAGGCTTTCCAGCGCGACGCAGCATAGCGGGCCTAGAAAGAACAGGGCTAGGAAGAGGCCGTACGCTAGGGCGGCCCCCCTCTCCGCCGCGCTTTTAAAGGCCGTGGGTTTCGAGCGCAGCGCCAGCTCGGCGCGCTGGCCGGCCACTCGGCGTTCCAGCCGGGCGT
>JBGSKZ010000764.1:0-1779 GCA_041741035.1 Treponematales bacterium | reverse complement strand
GGCGGCCGCCCTACTGGCGGCGTCGTCGGCATCCAGCGGCGTGCCCGCAAGGTCCACCATATAGGTCATGGCCGTGCGCGCGAAGTCCATGATCAGCGCCGTCTCTGGGAGGCCGGCCGGGTTTTCGGCCTCCTCCGCCGCCTCAAAGGGCAGGCCTTCCTGCGCCGAAGCCGCTTTTTTAGCCTTAGCGGCGGCAGCCGCGCTTCGCTTCTTCGCGGGAGCCGTGCTTTCCGCCGTGAAGGCGGCGCGGAAGGCCAGTATAAAGTCTTTGCCGAAGGCCCGGTTCCATGCTGCGTAGAGCTCCTCAAGGGCGACGTCCTGCAAGGCCGCGCTCAGGTCCGGCACGCCGGCGCCGGACAAGCGGGCGGCGAGCTTGGCGTAGCTGCCCAGCTCATCGTCGGCGCGTTCCTGGATATCGAGGAAAACCTGGCATTGGAAGCCGTCTATGACCGCGTAGAGGCCCCGGTCGGCTATCTCGTCGGCATAGCGCAGATACCAGAGATTGGAGCGCTGTTCCCGCATGACCAGGAAGAGGCCCCGCTGCCCGCTCATGCCCAGGCCCTGGGCCAGGCTTTGGGAGCGCTGTTCCTTGCCGCCATCGGGCAGCTTATGGGCGTAAGGACAGGACTGCCGCAGCGTGCCGGTGGCCCGTTCCCACGCGTTATTGAAGATGACGAGGGCGCGTTCCCTCCCCGAGCCGTTGGAATAGGCGAACACGTCCTGGTTTACCCCGCCCTCCGGCGTCATGAAATCGTAGAGCAGGAAGTCCTCTACGCCCGAGAACAGGTAGCGCTTCTTGAGTATGGGGAAGATCTCGCGCTCGTGGCGCTCCACGAGGTAAGCGTCGGGACGCTCGTCCTTGTAGGCGCGGCGGTATTCCATGCCATACTTTTCGGTAAGCCCCTCGACCTGGCCGTGGCCGAACATGGGCAGGCCGGGCAGGGTGGCCATGAGCGTGCATACGCCGAAGTAATGGTCGTCCTTGCCGAACTGGGCCACCGCGGTGTCCTCGTCGGGGTTGTTCATGAAATTGACGAAGCGCTTGAGTATATCCTTGTCGAATTCCTGGGTGTTCTTGATGGTCTCGCGGTACTTCCGGTTTTCCTTGTTCTTGAGCATGTTCATGAACGCGGAATTGTACACGCGGTGCATGCCCAGGGTACGCACGAAATAGCCCTCCATCATCCAGAAGGCTTCCGCCAGGAGCAGGGTGTCCGGGGCGTCCTTGGCGCACATGTCCACCACCTCGCGCCAGAATTCCTCGGGCATGCGCGCGTTGAACTCGTCGCCCGGCAAGGCGCATTCGCCGCGGCTGGCTATGTCGCCGCCGTGGCCGGGCTCGGGATACCAGAGCCTGCGGAAATGGCGCTTGGCCATGATCATGGCCGCGTCGAAGCGTATGATGGGGAAATTCCTGGCCACGTGGAGTATGCGCTCCCGCACGGCCTCCCGCGCCTCGGGCTTCAAGAAGTCTATCTGAGCGGTATCGTTCCAGGGCATGCTCGTGCCGTCGTTGCCGTGATAGATGTAGCTCGTATGCCCGCTGGCGAAGTCCACGCGCTTGAACACCACCGCGGCGTCGCGGCGGTCGTAGTAGTGGTCCTCGAGCCAGAGCCCTATGCGTCCGTCCGACGACAGGTTCTCCCCCGAGAAGCTATAGCCGGGGAAGGGCGGCGCGTCGCGCTGGATGAAGAGGCCGGGCCGCTCGCGCACCCAGGCCGAATCTATGCCCGTGTGGTTGGGCACCATGTCCGCGGCGAGCCGTATGCCGCGCCAGGC
>JBGSKZ010000763.1:0-2288 GCA_041741035.1 Treponematales bacterium | reverse complement strand
GAGGGCGAGCGCGTGGAGTATGCCGAAGAACACGAAGGATCCGGCGCCGAACATGGCATAGCTGACCGCGCTCACGCAGAGCGCCGGCAGCGCGAGCTTTGCAGCCCTGCGCGCGAAATAGCCGTACGTAGCGCCTTCGGCTTTTTTCGCGTCCAGGCTCCAGCCCGATAGCGCTATGAAGCCTGCCGCTATGGCCCGGGGGAAGAGCCACCAGAAGCCCGTATAGAGCTCAAGCTCGACTAGGCCCTGCATAACGCCTATGTACGCGGCGTGGTAAATTATCATGAGCCCGACGAGGGCGCCGCGCAGCGCGTCCAGGAGTCGCGAGCGCCGCGGCCCCGTCATAGCGGGGAGTCTTTGGGCAGGAGGAGCGAAAAGGTGGTGCCCGCGCCTTCCTCGGATACGAAGGACACCGTGCCGCCCAGGTAGCGCTCCGCCAGTATCTTCATGCCGTAGCTGCCGAGGCCGCGGCCCTTGCCCTTGGTGGAGAAGGAGCGCTGGAATACGCGCAGTTTCGCCTCGACGCCCATGACCGCCGCGTTCCATACCCATATGCGTAGCGAATCGCCGGCGTCGCCGCAGCCTATACGTATGCCGTCGCCGCGCTTGGAAGCCTCGAACGCGTTTTTCAGCATGTTCACCATTACCCTGCGCAGCAAGGCGGGGTCGCCGTAGAGCGTCGCTCCGGGGCAGGCAGGCTCCACGCTAATGGTCATATCCTTGCCCAGGCAGGCGTAATCGAAGAGCTCCACCGCCTTCTGTATCTCCTGCTCTATATGCATGGGAGACTTATCCACCGAGAGCGTTCCGGTCTCGGCCGCCTTGAGCGCGCGTTGGGAATCGATCTCCTCTATCAGCTGCTCGGTGGCGGAGCGCAGGTATTTTAGATAGTCTACGCCTTCTTCGTCCTCCGCCAGGGATATGAGTTCCAACATGGACCGTATGCCGCTTATCGTATTGCCTATATCATGGTAGAAGATGCGCTCCAGCACCTCTTGCCGCTTTTCCGTGGATATGTCGCGCGCCAGGAAGAGTATGTACTTGCCGCCGCATTGCTCGAGAGGCTTGCTCCACACCAGGAGGTCCAGCGCGTCGAGCTTATACTCCTCCTGCAGCTGAATGACGCATTCCTCGGAATCCTCGGCGCCTGCGAGCGCCTTCATGATGGCGGCCGGGGCGCCGCAGTACGAGCAGAATACCGTCGTGCCGCAGCCGCCGGGCTTTTCGCAGGCATGCATGCAGCCCAGCGCCTCGCCGGGGCGCTGCCCTATGCCGCGCGATCCCTCGGAGCCGCCGTCTAGGCCGCCTATGGTATCGTAAGCCTTGCGGTTCATCCAGATAATCTGCCTGCGGTCATTGATGATAAACATGATCATGGGGAGTTCGTATAAGAGTCCCGAGCAGGCCAGGCCCAGGAGTTCCTGCCGCTGCGCCTCTATTTCTTCCGGCCTGTAGCGCGGAGCCGGTAAAAAATCTGTTTCCACGGCATCATAATCTAGCTTCATGCTACCATCCTTGCTTATACTTGACGCGTAACGCTCTTTTCGTCAAGGTAGAATAGTACTACCATACGCAAAGCAGGAATTAACCCGGTAGAAGGCCGCCGCGCCTTGGGCCGGGTATGGAGGACGCCATGTCCGCTACGGTCGAGCATGAAAAACGCAAAAGAGAAATACTCGAAAAAGCCCTCGACGTGTTCGTGGAGGAAGGCTACGCCGACACGACCTTCCAGAAGATCGCGGACCGCTGCGGCATTACGCGGACCATACTCTATCTCTACTTCAAGAATAAGCGGGAGATCTTCACCTTCAGCATCAAGCGCTTCACCGAGAGGCTGGAAGAGTCCCTGCGCGCAATCGTGGCGGACGATGGCCTCGCTTCATACGAAAAGCTCGAGCAAATAGCCGTGCTTACCGTGGAGAATTGCGTCGAGCACGCGCGCCTGCTTTCCGTCATCATGGCCTATCTCACGCATATGAAGCGCTCGGGCGGCGATACGGCGGAACGCGTTCGCAGGCGCACGATACGCATGCGCCATATCATAGCCGGCGTGGTCATAGCCGGTCAGAAAAAAGGCGAGCTTGCCCGGGTGCCCCTGAAACCGGTGATAGAGCTCTTCTACAGTATCGTGGAGTCGGCTATATTCCGGGTAACCATGCTGGATAACGACTCGGTCGACGAGCTGGCCTCGGCCGCCCGCCTGTTTATCAATCGCCTGAAAAACTGAGGGGCGCCTGGCTGGCCCCGGGGGCGCGACGCCGCCAAGGCGAGGGACGCCGCCAAGGAAG
>JBGSKZ010000762.1:0-2478 GCA_041741035.1 Treponematales bacterium | reverse complement strand
CTGCCCCACCAGGGACAGGTCGCCGTTGCCGAATACGCCGTCGGCCTCGGCCAGTTCGGCGCCAAGGGCGTCGGCATAGCGCTGGGCCAGGCAGCCGGCCAGGAGTATGCGCTTGTCGGGATAGCCCGCGCGTATGGCCAGCACCGCGTCCAAGGATTCTTTTTTGGCGTCTTCTATGAATCCGCAGGAGTTCACGATGATGAGCTCGGCGGCCTCGGCCAGCGGGGCTTCGGACCAGCCTTCGCGCCCCAGGCGGGCGGCCATTTCCTCGGCGTCGACCTGATTCTTAGCGCAGCCGTGATTGTCTATAAAAAAAGTCTTCATGCACAGTTATGCCGCGCGCTTACGCCCGAGCCTAATGGGCTCTAGAGCGTCAGTTCACGTCGTAGAGGGCCAGCATCCAGTTGCCGTCGTCGCCCTGGGACCAGCGCAGGTTCTTGACGACCACTTCGCCGGGCGCTCCCAGCTCGAGGTCGACGCTCTGGCCGCCTGAAGCCTGGATGGTAAGCTTGACGGCGGCGGCGTTCGATGCCCAGATCTTGGCAGCGTTGTTGGCGCTCACCGTTATCTGGTCGCCCTTGTGGTAATAGGCCTCAACCCGTTCCTTGCGGTCTATCTCGTGCCTGAAGATAGCGTAATTGCGGAAGGTAACGTCGAGGACGAAGGGGTGCGGGCTGCGCTTGCCGGTGAATACGGCTATCTGCTGGGTGGACGGCCTCTCGGCGCCTTGGGGCGCCGCCGCGCCCGCGGCGCTATTCGCGGTTTCGGAAGCGTCCTGCGCTTCAACGGCAGGAGTCTCCGCGGCGGCCAGCTCGAGGTTTTCCGTGGCGCTTATGCGTATGAGGGCGCCTTTGGCGGGCTGCCCTTTCTGAAAGTCGGCGGTGAATACATAGATCTCGGGACGATTGTCCTTATCCAGGTCTATGCTGCCTTCCTCGCCGAGCATGAAGCGGGTCACGGATACCGGCGACTCTATGGCCACGCGATCGGCTATTTCCTTTATGCTCAGGAGGTACTGCTCGCCCCGATAGCTTACCATTATGGAATCGCCCTCGTAAAAACGCTTTTCCAACACGGAAACGTCAAGCTCGTAGCGCGTGGGTTCGGGCCTCGCCAGGCTTTCGTCGCCTTCGCCTTCCTTCGCGTTGACGGCGCTGAAAATCAGGAAGAGTATCAATCCGAGCGCAAGGGCGCCGGCTCCGCCTATGAAGGGCCAGGGAGATAGCTTCTTGGGCTTGAGCAGGGCGTCTATAGGGACGGGCTGCTCTTGTATGCGCAGGCCGCGGAAGCTTTGCACGATGGCCTGCGAGTCGAGGCTCAGGTAATCGGAGTAGTTCCTTAAGAAGCCGATGATATAGGGATCGCCGGGGAATACGGAGAAATCCTCCGCCTCCATGGCGCTGATGAAACGCTTTGCTATATTGGTTTCGTCGGCGACTTGATCCAGGCTAAGCCCCCTGGCTTCGCGCGCCGCCTTAAACTGCTCTCCGATTGCATTCATAAGCCGTGCTACCTTTAGTTATCAGTGCTAAATAGGAAATTATTGTACACGTTGGCGGACGCGGGCGAGTCATAGATAAACCTGGTGTCGGAAATGCCCTGGTTAAGCCTGAAGCCGGAAAAGCTGTATACGATGGAGTCGCCGGCCAAGGTGACTCCATCCATGCGGCGTATGAGCATGGTAGCCGGGTTAACGGATAGCGTAATGGTCCTGAAGCCTTCCGCCACGGTCTTGCGGGATAGCAGGAGCTTGACCACGGTCTCGCTCTCTGTGGCCGACAGCGGGACGGGCTCGGGGCCGCTTAGGTAGGCTATGCTGTAGTTGCGCTCAAGCATGCGCAGGCCTTCGCCCGATGCCGCCGCCGCGTTGGTGGTGGCCGAGGTCTGCTGGCTGAGCGTGGCCCTGAGTTCGGGCACGTATACGATGAGCGAGCTGCCGTTGTAGGAAATGACCTGGCCCGCGGGCTGGGTGAAGTCCATGCGCATGAGCGTGGGGGCTTTGTAGATCACCGTGCCCGCCATGGTCTGCGAACCCGCGCTTACGGAGATTTGCGCCTCATAATCGCTGATCTTGGCGTAATTGGCCGATAGGTTGGCGAAGAACTGATCGGCGGTGAGTATGCCCTGCGCGCTGGCTAGGGAGCCCGCCGCCGCGAGGGTGAGAACCATAAGGCTAAGTCGTGATCTCATGAGCTATGACCTACCAAATCATGCGGGTTTGCGTATCGTTTCGATAGTACCCGCAACGCGTAAAAATGGCAATACGAACTATTGTATGTAGCTGCGCGCGATCCAGCGCAGCCTGTCGTCGTTCAGGTTGAGCTTCGCGCCGCAGGAGAGGCAGGCGAAGCGGCCGTCCTGTAGGCTTTCGCTCGCGCACGATACGCAGTAGGCCGCGCCGCAGGCGGGACAGGATCCCGCCGGGGATTCCCCGCAGGGCTCGCCGCGCAGGGTAGCGCGGGGCACGGGCGGCAGCGG
>JBGSKZ010000761.1:0-4723 GCA_041741035.1 Treponematales bacterium | reverse complement strand
GCATAAAGGCCGAACTCAGGCGGAGCGGCCGCAAAAAAAAGCAGGATAGCGGTACCGGGTACCGTTATCCTGCCGCATTGGCCAGCCGCTTAGGGCTTAGGCCGCGCCTCAGTTCTTAAAGAGCTTGTCTATCTTATGCTTATAAATCTCGTTGATGGCGTGGCGCTTGATTTCCTGCTTCGCCGACAGCTCCTTGCCTACCTCGAAGAGCTGGGGCAGTAGCTCGAATTTGAAGATGCGCTCAAAGGTCTTGAAGCCGTTCTTGGAGCTTATGGCCTGGCTTATCTCGTAGTCGAAGAGCTCGCGAACCTCAGGCTGGGCAAGCAGGGTCTCGTAGTCCACGATGGGTATGTTGTTGTCCTTGGCCCAGCTCACTACGGTATCCTGATCCGGCACGATGAGCGCGGCGAGGTAGCGCTCGTCCTGGCCGAGCACCACGGTCTGCTTCACGTACATGCTGTCGTTGATGCGCTGCTCTATGGGCAGTGGTTCCACGTTCTCTCCGCCGCGCAGGACTATGGTGTCCTTGGCCCGCCCGGTAAGGCGCAGGTAGCCGTCCTTGGTGAGCATTCCTATGTCGCCGGTGTCTATCCAGCCGTCGCCCTTCATGACCTTGGCGGTAAGCTCGGGCTTCTTGTAGTAGCCGAGCATGACCTGCGGCCCTCGGGCCCACACGACGCCCTTCTTGCAGCGGCCGAGCTCCTTGCCCTGCTCGTCAACTATCTTGAACTCGGTGCCGCGCATAGCCGGCCCCACGGTGCCCATGATTGGCCTGCGCTGCGGGCGTACCGCGAGCACGGGCGCGGTCTCGGTAAGGCCGTAGCCTTCGAGTATCTGCACGCCCACCGTGTCGAAAAACACGTCCACCGAGCCGGGCATGGCGCCACCGCCCGATATGCCGGCCCTGAAGCGGCCGCCGAGCTTGGTCTTAATCTTCTTGAAGATGAGCACTTCGCCCAGGCCGCGCAGCGGCGCTAGCAGTATGAGCGGGATGATGGGAAGGAGTATGTCCAAGAGGCGCGAACGGTGGCCGAAATTGGGCAGGCGGCCCAGGAGCATATTCCTCAGCAGCGCCCAGCTCTCCCCTATGCCCACGAAGAAGGTGAACAGGGCCTTCTTGGCGCCGCCCTGCTGCCGTATGTTCTTGTATATGCCGTCCTTGACCGATTCCCAAATGCGCGGCACGCTCGCCATCCAGTGCGGCTTAATGGCCTGGAAGTCCGGAAGCATGATGGCGCCTATGGGCTTTGAATAGGCTATGGTGGCCGAAACGGCTATGATGGCGTACTGCACGATGCGCTCGAAGGAATGCCAGACGGGCAGGACGGACAGCCATATCTCGCCCTTGCCTATATTGATGATCTCCGGCAGGACCTCGCACTGGTGCATGAAATTCTTGTGGGACAGCATGACGCCCTTGGGCTCTCCGGTGGTGCCGCTCGTATAGATGAGCGTAGCCACGTCATTGGCCTTGCCCTTGGCCGCCTCGGCCTCGTACTCCCCGGGCTTGGACGCTCGCCGCGCCTTGCCTTTGGCGAAGACCTCCGCGTAGTCGTGCAGCGTAAGGCCCGCGGCTTTGGCTTCCTTGGCTATGGCGTCGGGGGCCGTATCATACATGATGGCGTGCTTAAGCTCGGGCATGGCCTTTTTGTTGGCCAGTATCTTGGCCAGCTGCTTGTCGTTTTCCAGCACCGTAAGGGAACAGGAGCTGAAGGACAGTATGTAGCTTATTTCCTGCTCGGTGGCGTCGCAGCCGCGGGGCACGTCTGCTGCGCCTATGCCGAGCACGGCGAGGTCGGTGATGAGCCATTCCTTGCGGTTGTCCGATATGAGGCCTATATTGTCGCCGCGCTTAACGCCCAGCTCCAGGAGGCCCGCGGCGAAGCAGGCAACTTCTTCGGCCATTTCCTTGTAGCTCGTGGGCTTGAAGCTGTCGCCGCCCTGTTTGCTGTACTGCATGACGAGCTCAGGATTGGCTCGCGCCTTTTCTAGAAAGAGTAGGGGTAGGGTTTCCGCCATTCGAGGTCCTCCGTAAAGGGGCTGGACGCCTGCAAAGACTGCCGCGCCGCCGCTCCGCACGCCTCGTAAGGCTGATTGGAGCAAGATTTTTACATTTTAACAATAAATGTAAAAACAAGCAAGAAAATAACGCGGATAGAGCCTAAGTTGTTATAGGGATAGGGAATCCTTAATGCTTTGCTAATTTATCCCTGGCGCTGGAGGCGATCGGCGGGCACGGTATCGAAATACGCCTTGAACAGCGACTCTACGGCCCGCAGGTCGGGAGCGTTCTGTATGGCGTAGCGCAGGTGATGGGAGAACGAGAGATTATCGCAGTAGTAAAAAAAGAAACGCCTGGCGCGGCTCAGGTGGAAGCTGGGGGGAAGGTAGGCGCGTATGAGATCGAGCATGCGCAGGCCCGTGCCCTCGATGTCCACGTCCATGCGGTAATCGGGGTCAAGCTCCCGAGCGCGCAGGAGCGCGAATATCCATGGCCTGCGCACCGCCTCGCGGCCTATCATGGCGCCGGCCGCGCCGTGCGTTCCCACGGCCGTGGCGTAGCCGTCGTAGTCGCGTATGTCGCCGTTGCCTATGACGGGCACGGGCAAGTCCCTGGCCAGGCTCGCCACGTACTCCCACTTGCCCAGGCGCTTGAATTTCTGGTCTTTGAGGCGCGGGTGGAGTATCAGGTAGTCCGCGCCGGCGTCCACGAGTCCCCGGCAGAAGGCCAGCAGCGCCTCGCCCGATTCCTCGTAGCCGAGGAGCATCTTCGCCGAAAGCCCCACGCCGGGTATGAGCGCGCGCACCGCGGCCACCATGGCCGCCGCGGCCTTGGGATGCTTCATCCAGAACACGCCCCCGCCCGCCTTCTCGATGAGGGGAGCGGAACAGCCGAAGTTGATGTCTATGCCGCCTAAGGCCAGGTTTTTTTCGCGCCGGTCGGCGAGTAGCTTGGCTACCGCGGCCTCCATGCGCTCAGAGTCGGGAGAATTGAACTGTATGGCGGTGGATTCGGGGCGGGGCTCCGTATCGAGGAACCATTGGTCGTAGGGAGCGTCCGACACATAGGCGGGAGCGCCGCACATTTCCGTGTAATAGCGGTCGCAGCCGCCGAAGCCGGCTATGAGCTCCCGCAATGGGCGGTGGCTCAATTCCACCATGGGGGCGAGCATGAGGGCTCTGGGGGGAAGGATCATCGCAGGATGATACTATCCGCGGCCTACGCGGGGCAAGGGTACCCCCCGCGGGCGGCGACGCGGCACGGCGATTGACTATCGGGGGCGCTTTGCGGTATAACCACAGGACGCGTATACAGCCCGCGGCCCCGTCAAAGGGTCCGTTGGATACGATACTTCCGGCCGCAGGCGCCCATGGCGCGTTTGGCCGCCCGGCAGCTGCTGCCGTTCTATGTATTTTCCCAGGAGGAATCCGTGAGCGTAAAGATCAGGCTCAAGAAATTCGGCGCGAAGAAGCGCCCTTACTATCGTATCGTCGTCCTTGATTCCCGCCAGCCGCGGGATGGCAAGACCATAGACGAGCTGGGTATCTATCACCCCGTCGAGGCCGAGGGCAAGCAGCTCCGCATCAACGAGGAGAAGGCCCGCGCTTGGCTGGCCAAGGGCGCGCAGCCCTCAGACACCGTCAAGAGCCTGCTCAATAAGCAGAATATCCGCCTGGCCTAAGCGCAGGGGCTGGGAAGCCGCGTCAAGCGGCGCCATGCCCGCGCCCAGGCCAGCACGCAGTGAAAGGAGCGATCCATGGAGCGCGACCTCGTAGAATACATCGCCAAGTCGCTCGTGGACGATCCGGCCGGAGTTTCCGTCAATGAAGTGGAAACCGATGAGGCCACGGTCATCGAACTCAGAGTATCCCAGGACGATATAGGCAAGGTAATAGGCAAGCGCGGCCGCATAGCCAAGGCTATACGGACCCTCCTCTCCGCGGCGGCTACCCGCGGCGGCAAGGACCTGCGGCTGTCCATACTGGACTGACATGGATGAGCTTGCCATAGGGCGCCTAGGCACTCCCCACGGCTTGGAGGGGCGCCTAAAAGCATCCAGCTATTCCGGAGAGATTGAGCACTTCCTGCGCCTCCGATCGGTCCAGCTCAGGCAGGGCGATAAGGCTCTTTCGCTTGCCATTGAGGACGTCGAGGCCCATGGCGGCGGTGTGCTCATCAAGTTCGCGGGCTACGACAGCCCCGAAAGCGCCAAGGCTCTTTCCGGCTATGAGCTCTGGGTGCCCCGCGATCAAGGCGCTCCCAAGGGCGAGGACGAGTATTATTACAGCGAGCTCGTAGGCTGCCGGCTCATGGATGGAGAGCGCGAGCTCGGCCTGGTGAGCGCCGTATGCGAAACCGGCGGCGGCCAGCTACTGGAAGCGCTCCTGCCCGACGGCCGCAGCGCCTACGTGCCCTTCCGCAAGGAATTCACCGGAATAGTGGACGTGGAGGCCAAGCGCATAGAGCTCTTGGCGCCCTGGATCCTGGAATGAACCTAGAGCTTTTAACCCTCTTCCCCGATATAGTGCGGGGTTTTTTCGAGAATTCTATCATGGCGCGCGCGGTGGAGCGCGGCCTGGTGAGCTACAAGCTTACCGACATACGCGATTACGCGCTGGATAAGCACCGCAAGTGCGACGACGAGCTCTATGGCGGCGGCCCGGGCATGCTTATGAAGATAGAGCCCCTGGCGGCGGCCCTTGAGGCGGCCGGCGCCGGCGC
>JBGSKZ010000760.1:0-9645 GCA_041741035.1 Treponematales bacterium | reverse complement strand
TCGAGCGCGCCGTCCGCGGCTATGGCCTTAGCCAGCAGGGCGCTTAAGGCTTCCGAGCGCGCGGAAGCTCCCGAAGCCTTGGCGGCCACCAGCTTTTCTGGCGTCATGGAAAGGAGGCCTTCCTTGGACAAGCGTCCGAAG
Organism: Treponematales bacterium; assembly: GCA_041741035.1. Taxonomy (GTDB): domain Bacteria; phylum Spirochaetota; class Spirochaetia; order Treponematales; family UBA12059; genus UBA5200. The sequence continues at coordinate 9,504 of JBGSKZ010000760.1, read as the reverse complement.
GCCGAGCCCGCATCCTTCTGCTCAAGGCCTATGGCGGCGCATATGGCAGGCATGGCCGCGGGGCCGTTCGAGCGCAGGAAGGCCAGGAGGCGGTCCTCGGGGCTGCCCGACGCAGCCCAGGCGCGGCCTAAGTCGGTGATTTCATAGGCGAGGCGCGAGCTGCGCCCCGTCTCGGCGGCCAGGCCCTTGGCCGAAAGCCAGGCTTGAGCCTGATTGGCCTGGCCTTCCACGTAGCCGAGCTCGCGCACGAGCCTGGCGGTATCGAGCCCGTCGCCGGGGGCGTAATGAAGGAGGACCTTTATTTCAAGGGGATGCAGTCCCTTGAGGAGGGATCGTGGTTCCATAATGCGACTCCATAGATGAATGGGCGCGGGCCGATCGCGGCGCGCGTCAGGTGCAGTAGATATTGTCGGATTTCTCATCCCCCGTCAATCGCATGCCGGGCTTTTTAAGCGCTCCGTGGCCCTTCTTCCCATCCATAAGAAGCTCGATCGGCTCCTCGCAGCGCGCGTGCACGCAATAATCCCCCCTGGACATGACGGGAAGGGCGGCCAGGCTCTTCCAGTCCACGAAGGAAGCCGACGAGCCATAGGGCACGGAAAAGTAGCCTATATTCATGGCGGTGACGTTGTGGAAGAAATGGGAGCCCAACGAGGACTCCACCCTGAACTCGGGCAGATCGGCCTCGATTATGGCCTTTGCCCCGGATATCTGGGCGAAATTGACCGGAACGCCGAGCCATCGGTCTCGCGTGCCCCAACGCCCCGGCCCCAAGAGCACGTAGGGTTTATGCTCGGCTGCGAGCGCGGCGTTCAAGGCGGCTATTTCCTGGGCCATAAGCTCGGTCTTGGAGGCGTCCCAGCGCTCGGGGTCTATATAGACGATATCCCGTATGGCCTGATTCTTGCCGTTGCCCATGCAGCGGTCGCTGACGACCAGGCAGCCGGAGCGGTCAATGCCGTCGACGTCTATATCCACCTTGTCCGCGTTCTGTATGAGGGGCTTTATCTGCAGGAGGTAGAACACCGGCTCCCTGTTCTTACCGTCCAGGCTGAGGGCGTACTCGATCTCCACCGGTATGCCCATGCTCTTGGCGCATACCTCCAGGATGGCGTCCACGGCCGTGGCGAAGGGAAAGGCCTCATACTTGAGCACCGGCGCGAAATTGACTATGCGCGGGCCGCGGGCCGACACCCCTGGCTCGAGGCGCTGGTCGTCCATGCTCCAGGTGCTGGCGATGAGGGAGAAATCGGGATCGGCTTCCGCCTCGCTTATATCCAGCTTGGCCAGGGTGGCGTCCTCGCCCTGCGACAGGTCGAAGTCCAAACGGTCCATGTCGAGGGCATAGAACCAGCGCTGGCCGCCGCTCATACCGTGGCCCGGAGCCACGATATCCAGCTTGGGATAGCGGGGCGAAAAGCGGAAGCTCTCGCCGCCTTCCACCACGTAGGGCCCGAGGCCGTAGGCGGCCACGCAGAGCCCGTCGTCGGGCTTGAGGTAGGATACCGGATAGTAGTTATAGGAATGCGCGGTGCCGGCCACCAGCGGGTAGTACCAGCGGCCCTGCCGCTTGCCCACAACCTCCTGGATGACCACCGCCATGCGCTCCTCCTCGATCTTGTACGAAGCCGCGGCGAAATAGGTCTTGGCGGTGTTGGAGAACATGCTCGCGTACACCAGGCGTATAGCGTCGCAGAGCTGGCTCAGGCGATGCTCGAGGTCCGGGTGGGCGTTAGGCAGGAGATAGGTGTCATAGACGCCGGAGAAGGGCACCATGAGCATATCCTCGAACAGGCCCGAGGAGCGCACGGCCAGGGGGCGCTCTATGTTCTGAATAAACTGACGCAGCCTGTCCACGAGCTCGTGGTTCAGGGGCTTGGACAAGAAGGTGCGCGCGAGGGTCTGGGAATCGGCCTCATACCAGGCGAAATTCCACAGCCCATGGCTGTCCATGAAAGCCTCGAACTCGTCTATGCCTATGAACGCGGTATTGGGCAGGCGTATATCGAGGCCGGTATTGCCCCTCTGGGGGAAGGCCAGGTTGTCTATGAGGCTCTTGATAAAGGCGAGGCCCCTGCCCTTGCCGCCCACCGAGCCGTTGCCAAGGCGGGCCAGCCCCTTATCGCGGCGCGGCACGCCCAAGCCGGGTATGACGCCGCGCGACTTGCCGCGCCTGAGCTCCTCGAGGCTGCGCAGGATAAAATCCCTGAGCTCGGGCACGCCCGAGAAATCGTCCAGCACGTAGTTCCTTATGAGCCGCGCGAAGCGCACTTCGCCGCGGGCCATAAGCCATGCGGAAAAATGGTTCCTGGCCGCGTGGTACTGCAGGCACTCGTCGGGCACGTTGGCCAAGCGCTCCTCGAATTCATCCATAGTGCGCGCGCGGGCCAGCTCGTTGCCCTCGGTATCCCTGAACACGAAGGGGCCGAAGCCCAGCTGCATCTGGAAAAAGCCCGTCAGCTCGCGCCCGAGGGTCTGGGAATTCTTGTCCGCGAAGGAAGCGCCCAGCTCGTACGCTAGGTCGCGGTTGGCTATCTCGTGCGACTGGATGAGCACGGGCAGGTCCGGCTTGCGCTCCTTGGCCATGCGCAGGAACCTGAAGCCCGCCTCGGGGTCTATGTCCCCCTTCCGCGGGTAGCGCACGTCGCTTATCACGGTAAGCAGATAGGGCTCGTAGCGCTTGAACAGGGCCTCCGCCTCGTCATAGCTCGTGGCGAGGAGCACCTTGGGGCGGCCGCGCATGCGGAGTATCTTGTAGGTCTCCACGACGCGTTCGTCTTCCACCAGCTGCTGCACCTGGCGCATGACCACCGAATAGAGCAGGGGCAGGTAGCGCGAGTAGTAGCGCACGGAATCCTCTATGAGCAATATGGCGCGCACCATGCCCACGCGGGTGTCGTTGTCCACGTTATGCAGGTCTTCCACATACTTGATCATGCCCACGAAGAGCTTGGAGTAGCCGTTCCACACGAATACCCGGTCTATGTTGCGCAGGGTGCCCGGGCATTCCGCGCCGAGCCCCGAGAGGCTGGAATTATTCATGGCCAGGAGGAGGATGGGCACGGAAGGCTTTTCCGCCTTGAGCCGCTCCGCGATGGCCAACGGCGCCTCGAAGTCCAGGCCGGCCATGAGGATAACCAGGTCGAAAGGGGCCGTCTTGAACAGCTCAAGGGCGGTGTCGGCCGTATAGGCGGCGGTGATACGCGGGGCCATGGTCAGGTTCAGCTTAAAAAACTCGCCGTAAATCTGGTCGGAAAGCGCGCCGTCGGTCTCGAGTATGAACGAGTCGTAAAGGCTGGCCACCAGGAGCACTTCGCGCACTCGGTAGCGCATAAGGTCATGGAATATGTCGCGCTCGCGGCGCTCGCGGTCGTAGGAAGCTACCAGCTCGTTGAAATACATGGCGTATCCTCCGCAGTGGAGTATAGAGTATTTACTGCGGAAGAGGGAGCGTAATTCCGGCGGACAGGAGCTTAATAAACGCTTCCTCGGGCACGGCTTTCCCGAAATAATAGCCCTGCAGGTAGTCCACGGCCAGGCCGCGGAGTATGTCGTACTGCTCATGGCTCGATACGCCTTCCATGAGCACCTTCATTTTCTTGCCGCTTATCATGCGTATCATGCCGGCCACGAAATCGCGGTCCTCGTCGGTGCCGGTCAGGGTATCGGTGAAGCTGCGATCTATCTTTACCACCGACGCGGGCAGGCGCTTAAGATAAGCGAGCGAAGAATAGCCGGCGCCGAAATCGTCCACGTACACCTCAATGCCGAGCTCGCGCAGCCTGCTTATCTTGTCTATCGCGTCCTCTATGTCTATCATGCTCTCGGTTTCGGTAATCTCGAGCTTGATGGAAGAAGGGCTTATGCCCACGGATTTGATGACGGCGCGCACGTAATCGACGAGGCCCTCGCCGCCGAATTCCTTGGCGGAGAGGTTGACCGACACGTAGCGACCGGCTAAGAGCGCCTCGTGCCGCTTGATAAAGCGGCATACCCGGTACAGCATCCAACGCCCTATCATCAGGGTATAGCCGGCTTCCTCGGCGAGGGGGATGAACTCGTCCGGCGGCACGAAGCCGAGTACGGGATGATTCCAGCGTATCAAGGCTTCCGCCCCCAGCACCGCGCCGCCTATGCCGACGATGGGCTGGAAATAACTGGCGAACTGCTTGTCCACCAGGGCCTGCCGCATCTCGGAATGCAACTTGGCCTTACGCAAGGCCGAGCGCTGCAGGCCCTGATTGAAGATAATATAGGCTTCGTCGCGCTTCCGCGCCTCTTCCATGGCGGAACTGGCGAAGCGCAAGAGGTCGTCCCTGGCCAGCGTATCGTCGGGGTACACGGCTATGCCTATGTTGCAGCCCACATTGATGACCGAACCGTGGTGGTTATAGGGGAAGGTAACGCGCTCGCGTATGGTATCCGCGACGGCCGATACGTCGCTGGCCCTGGCCAGCGTGGTCAATATGACGGCCAGCTCCTTGCCTTCATAGCGGAATACGTAATCGCTGGCCCGCAGCGCTTCCTTTACCCGCACGGCGGTGGATTCGAAGAGCAGGTCGCCTATCTCGTAGCCATGCCTGGCGTTGATCTGGGTAAAGTCGCGCAGGTTTATCAGCATCAGCGCGCGCAAGCGCTTGCCCGTCTCGCGCGAAGCCCGCTCCAGCTCCTTGTACAGCACCAGATCGAAGGATTTACGATTTAAAAGCCCCGTAAGGGGATCCTTGAATTCCAAGTCCATGAGCCTGGATTCGAGCCTGCGTACCATGCTTATGTCATGGGTAAAGACCATCACGTGGCTTATGCCGTCGCCCGCCGTATAGGGATAGCACGACAGCTGCAGGTAGCGCTTGCCGGACTTGAGGCTGAGCTGTTCGATGAGATGGATATCCTGGCCCGCGAAGCACGCTTCCATGGCCGGCCTAAGCTCGCGCTCAAAATGCTCTATCCCCCATAACTCGGGAAGCCGCTTGCCCAGCAAGTCTTCGCGCGATACGCCGAGGGCCTTGCAGTATGAGTCGCTGACGAAATCGTAGACGAATTCGCGCGATATCAGGGTAAGGTAGGCGGGGGACGGCTGCGGAGAGTCGGAACGGGCTTTTTCCATAGGGGTCCTAGCCTTCACATTTTTCTAGCGCGCCCGGACTTGCGGCGCATAAGCATAAGCGTAGCGTATGCGGGCGATTTATCCAGTCCTGAGCGATTAAAAAGCCGCCCCGTTTCGCGGGGCGGCTTATTCTTGTCTCGATTCAGGCAAGAAGCGGCGTAGGCTCGGCTTACACCAGGCCCTGGGCTATCATGGCGTCGGCTACTTTTTTGAAGCCGGCGATATTGCCGCCCACGACGTAGTTGCCCTCGAAACCGAACTGCTTCGCGGTGTCTACGCACGCGTTGTGGATGATGATCATGATGTCGTGCAGGCGCTTGTCCACTTCTTCGGCGGACCAGGCCAGGCGCATGGAGTTCTGGCTCATTTCCAAGCCGGACGTGGCCACGCCGCCGGCGTTGGCGGCCTTGCCGGGCGCGAAGGGTATCTTCTTCTCTATGAAGAGCTTCCAGGCCTCGGGGGTGCAGCCCATGTTGGAAACTTCCACGCAGGCCTGCAGGCCGTTCTTCAGGAGCGCCTGGGCGTCCTCTCCGGACAGCTCGTTCTGTATGGCGCAGGGCATGGCTATGTCCACCTTCTGCTCCCAGGGGCGCTTGCCGGCGAAGAACTTGGCGTTGGGGAATTTCTTCACGTAGTTCTCGACCTTGTTGCGGTCGATGATGAGCATCTCCTCGAGATACTTATGCTTCTCGGGGGTAGTGATGCCGTCGGGATCGTACACGTAGCCGTCGGGGCCGGATATGGTTACGACCTTGGCGCCGAGCTGGCTGGCCTTGATACAGGCGCCCCAGGCCACGTTGCCGAAACCGGATACGGATATGGTCTTGCCGTCGAGCTTCTCGCCCTTGAGCTTGAACATTTCCTCGGCGAAGTACACGGCGCCGAAGCCCGTGGCCTCGGGGCGTATGAGTGAGCCGCCGAAGGTGATGCCCTTGCCGGTGTATACGCCGGTGAACTCGTTCTGAAGCTTCTTGTACTGGCCGAACATATAGCCCACTTCGCGGCCGCCCACGCCTATGTCGCCGGCGGGCACGTCGGTATCGGGGCCTATATGCCTATAGAGCTCGTTCATGAAGCTCTGGCAGAAGCGCATGATCTCATTGTCGCTCTTGCCGTTGGGATCGAAGTCGGAACCGCCCTTGCCGCCGCCCATGGGCAGGCCGGTAAGACTGTTCTTGAAGGTTTGCTCGAAGCCCAGGAATTTGAGGGTGGACAGGGTTACCTTCGGATGGAAGCGTATGCCGCCCTTGTAGGGGCCGATGGCGCTATTGAACTGCACGCGGTAACCGCGGTTGACTACGTAATCGCCCTTATCGTTCATCCAGGGCACCCGGAACTGTATGCTGCGCTCGGGCTCGACTATGCGCTCGAGTATGCGCTGGGCCTTGTACTTGGGATCCTTCTCGATGAGCGGGGCTATGGATTCGAGTACTTCTTCCGCCGCCTGGAGAAACTCGGTTTCCCAGGGAGCGCGGGCCTTGAGTCCGTCGAGGACCTCGCGAATGTATGCGTTCATTATTCCCTCCTTATTTGACCGTGCACATGGGGCGAGCGCCGTCGAAGGCGCTTGCTATCGTAGGCTATTGTACACGGATAGCCGGAGTGGCGCAAGATATCTTTTTGATATTTGAACGTTTTTTTCAATATTTGAAATGAAATCGTGCGTTTTTTCTCATCTAGTTCCCCGAAGCTTATGTCTGGGCTCCTAGGCAGGCCCGCCATGGCGGCATAGCCCGTCGACTCGCGGCATAGGAGGCGGCGCGTATCACCTATACCTAAGCTTCGATGGACTAATCGAAGTTCAAAGTCCAAAACTCCTTGAAGGCTACTAGAAAGGCCGCGGGACTCTCTTCGTGGGCTACATGGCCGGTTTGGGGGACCACGACGAGCGTGGCGTCGGGAAGCTCCCTGGCCAAACGCAGGCTTTGCCCAACGGGTACGATGGCATCGCTGTCGCCGCTGATGACCAGGCTCGGAGTGGAGATGGAAGCTATACGCTTTTCGAGCCTTGCCGAACGCGAGGCCTTGGTAAGCTCCCAAAGCGCTTTCTCCCAATCCTTAACGGCAAGAGGAGCGCGGTAGCCTTCGAACATCTCATCGCTAATGCGCTCGGGCGCGTACCATGCGGAACGGAGGAAATCGTCGCCGCCTTCCCCGAGGCGGCGGGCCAGCAGCGGGCCTAAGTGATTGACAGGAGGGAAGAAGAGCAAGGGGCGTATCCAAGAAGGAGCTCCTCCGCCCGCGTAGGCGGCGGGCGACACGAGCACGAGGCCCGCCACCCTATCGGGATGCTCAAGGGCCAGGCTCAGCGCCAGGGTGCCGCCGGCCGAATGCCCAACGACTATTGCCCTCTCGTAGCCCAACGCGTCCATCAAGGCGAGGGCCAGAGCCAGCTGATTCTCCGGCCCGTAGGGACTAGGCCCCTTCCAGCGCAACGGACGCTCGGTCAAGCCGAAAGCGGGCCGATCGTAGGCTATCACGTCTCCATAGCCGCTGAGCTCCCGCCTCACTTCCCGCCAGGAATAAACGCTCGCGCCGAAGCCGTGCAGCAGCAGGATAAGGGGCCTGGAGCCTACCCGAGCGTCGCTAGCCTGCACCTCGGCTTCCGGCTGGCCTCCGCCCCCGGTGTAGGGATCAAAGGTATAATGGACATCCATGCCTAGGAGCTCGATGAATCGGCTATCCTCTCTAGCCAAGTCCCTGGCTTCAAGGGCGCCGTTCGTACCCACGGGCACGAGCAGGCAGGCCGCGAAGAGCGCGCTAACGGCGAGCGCGCTTATGAGGAGGACGCGCTTTAACGAAATTTTCATAGCGAGAAGATACGCAGGAGCGGCTAGTAAAGGCTACGCACCCGATCGAAAAGCGCGGTCCAGAGCCCGGGCTCGGGGGCGGAATCGACGACGGGCGGCGCGGCGGCTGCTTTTTCGTCTTTTACCGGCTCGCGCACCAGGTGGTCGCGCGGGTTCATGCGGTCAAAAAAGCCTTCCCGCGTCAAAGAGCCCTCGCATATTTCATCCTCCACCCTGCTCACCGTGAAACGCCCCACGACATCGGAGGGCGACCAGGCAAGGCCGGGACCTTCCGGCTTTACCGACAGGCCGCCGCTCTTGATGACCAGGAACACGTCGCCCGCCGCCACGCCGTCCACCCTGCCTATATCGGCCACGGCCTTGTCGGCCTTGCGCTGCACGAGCTCCCCTCGCAGGGGCAGGGCCTCATGCACGCGGGATATTATGCGGCTGGCCGCCAGGCTTACGCGATCGTTGCCCGAGCGGGGCGCGTCTATACGCTCTATGAGGGCTCCGGTGCGCGCGGCCCTGAGCTCGGCGGAAACGAGCACGTCCCGCTCGGTCTCCGCCACCCGAACGACGAGGTAATAGTCGGCGCCCGATTCCCGGGCCAGCCTGAAGGGGTCGGCGAAATTATCTATGCGGGCCACGGAAGCGGGCGCTTCTATTTGCGGGGAAAAGGCGAACAGATCCCGCAGGTAGCCGGCTACCACGAGCTCCGCCCCGCTATGGTAGGGCGCGCCCGCGCTCGAGGACGCGAAAATAGCCAGGCCGTAAGGCCTAGCGCCTAAGGAAAGCGGCTCGAGTTTCCATTCCAGCATAACGCTCGAGGCAAGGAAGCTCGCGTATATCTCGAGGGCGTCGCTTACCGCCTGATCAGTTTTTCCGAGCTCCGCTAAAAAGCTCAATTCCGCGAGGTAGCTGCTGGGCAGCTTGGCCAGGCGGAGCAGTTCCGCGTAGCGCCTGCGCCCCTGATTCGCGTACGGATCGAGCGAGAGGCCGCGACGGTATTCGCTAAGGGCCAGGTCGTATTGATAGCGCCGCTCGAATTCGGCGGCGCGCTCGAAGCGATAGGCGGCATAGCCCGCGCGCGAGGGATCCTCGAACTTCGTGGAAGCCATGACGAGCCGCTCGAGGGCTAAGCGCGCGATCTCGTCATCGGGCCGGAGCCCGGCCAGCGTGGAAAGCGCGTATTCAGCCTCGCCCGCGTTTCCCGCCGCGGCCTCAACCATGCCCAACAGGTACCAGGCGCGGGTATCCCGCCTATCGAGCGCGAGAGCCTCGTCAAGGAGCGCCCTCGCCTCGTCCAGCGCTCCCGACTCGAGGTATATGGAGGCGAGGAGCAGCCGCGGGCTGGCGTATGCCGGCTTTACGGCGAGAGAGGTCTTGGCAAGCCGCGCCGCTTCGGCCGCGTCGCCGTTCTCGTAGGACAGCAGGGCCGCTGCGTAGCATACTTCAGGGTCATCGGCGGTCCAGCGCAGGGCTTCGCTCAGGTACGAAGCCGATTCCTGGGCCTTGCCTTCGGCTTTGGTAATGAGGGCGAGGGAAAGCAAAGCGCGCGGGTCGCGCGGAGAAAGGCGCAGGCTGGCCGCCAGGCGGGCGCGGGCG
>JBGSKZ010000759.1:0-2978 GCA_041741035.1 Treponematales bacterium | reverse complement strand
AAATACCGCGAGTCGATCGTGGTATGCGATGCCGAGCTATCCCAGAATCCTACCCGCATGGACGCGTATACGGTGAAATCCTGGAGCCTGTTCAGGCTGGCGCGCTACCGGGACGTGGTTAACGTGGGGAGCGCGGCCCTTAAGGTTAAATTCGACGCGCGCATCGTGGAGGTCATGGGCGAAGCGTACTTCCACTTAGGCGATGACGCCTCGGCGCTAAAATACCTGCAGCGCTATATAGAGAACGCGAGCGAGTTCGCCGACCGCGTGCCCACCGCCTATTTCTATATGGCCGAAAGCTATTTGCGGCTTAAGCGCTACGACCACGCCGATATAGCCTATGCCCTGGCGGTATACCGCGAACCGAGCCTTTCCCGCTGGTGGTTCCGCTACGGCAGCGCCGCGGAGGCCCTGGGCGAGTACGCGCGAGCCTTTGATCTCTACGGCCGTGCTTTGCGTTTGAGCCCCGGCATGCAGGAAGCCTTGGACGGCCAGGCGCGGGTAAAAGCCAGGCTGTAGCCCTTCGAGGCCCCGCCAAGGGCTTGCGGGCTCGGCCGGTATAGCGTACCATTAGCGCTATGCCCGTAATCCATTACATAGAGCTTCTGCCTTTGCGAGACAGTACTTCAAGTTGCGCCGATGGGCGGGACTATATTTGCCGCCTTAGCCTCCGCGGCTGCATAGGCATAGACGGCGCCCATGAGACGGGCGTGCTCCTGGCGAGCCTTCTGGCCGGCGGCATCAAGCGCTTCATATTGAATATGGAGAACCTCAACTACATCGACTCCACCGGCATAGGCATGATCATAAAGGCGAAGAAGAACCTGAGCGGGGCGGGGGGCGACCTAGTACTCTATAACGTGCCGCCCAAGGTGAACGAAGCGCTCGAACTCGTGAACCTAAAGGATTATATCAAGATATTCTATGCCGAAGCGAAGGCCTACGAGCACCTGCGGCGCTGTTAAAGCGCGCTCACCCGCCGCCGTTCTCTCTGCCGCTGCCTGAGCCCGGACGAGAAGCTCCGAAACGCCGCTAAGATGATAAGATAGGCTGAAAGCGGCGCGAAGAGCATCCAGCGGTTCACCAATAGCCTCGCCCTGTAGAGCCCTATGAGCCCCGCTATCTCGCCGGTGGTAGAGGTCAGGATTACCGGATCGTAGCTGCGCGTCGTCCCCCCGATGAACATGGAGAATATGCCGAGCCTCCCTACCAGCTGCAGTACCGCCACGGTCTGATCCGCGAAGGTTTCCAGGAGTTCTTCTCCTAAAAAGGGCAGGATATGGTAGCGAAGTATCCAGGGCCGCTTGGCTCCCGAGGATACCGCCGACTCCACGAAGCTCGAGGCCATGAGCGCGCTCGTCTTGGCCGCGATGGAGGCTATGATGCCGCCGAGGTCAAAGACTGTCATCACGGCGCACTGGTAGAAAAACAGGCGCAGGCTGCCGAGCGGAGAATTAATGGTAAGCGGGTAAATAAGGAAAAACACGAAGACGAAGCTGGGTATGCCCGCCAAAGGCGAAAAGCCGCGGTCCTTCTTGGGGTCGGCCTTGGTTAAGGCTCGTATGACGCCTATGGCCGCCCCGAGCAGGGTCTTCATGGCGGCGGTGAGGCTCACGCAGGCGAGGGTCCAACGCAGGCCCCAGAGCAAAAGGGTCAGGAGGTCGTAGCCATAGTGGTCGCTGCCCAATAGGAATATCTTCGAAGGTGCTTCCGGCGCGTAATGCCATACGGTGCCCTGCGCCGTTTCCTCGAAGCGGATGGCGTCGCGATATCCCTTAGGGTAGGGGGCGAGCCGCTGCGGCAGGATGGCTACTAGCGCCAGCGCGAGGAGCAGGGCGGCGCCGAAGGCGAGCTTAGGATTCACCGGTAAGCCCCCTTCGCGTAAGCGACAGGGCCAGGGCATAGAAGAGCCAGGCCAGGCCGTAGAGAGCGAGCACGCCGAGCAGCACCCACACGGCCAGCCGGTACTGGTAGCCCTCCATCCAGCCCGGCATCCTGCCGGGGAAGGCCGAGGTGAAGAGCAGGCGCGTTATGCCGGGCAGAGAGAAAATAAATTCGCAGAGAAAGAGATTGGCCTGCATGATGGCAAGTATGGTGGGCAATTCGGCGCGCATGGAGGGCAGCACGGCGGCTCCCACATGGCGCAGCCTGATAGTACGCTCCGAGAGGCCCTTGCTCCTCGCGTAGGCCGTATAGTCGGCGTTCGCGGCGTCGGCGGCTTTCCGCGAGGCCAGGCGGAAGCTGTAGGCGAAGGGATAGAAGGTCATAAGGGCGAAGGGCAGCAGGAGCAGGAAGTGGCCCCTTCCGTCGTAGGATATGCTGGCGAGCTTCGTGCCTGCCAGGTCGAGGAAGAACAGCGCGAAGAGCTGCAGCATCAGGGCCATGATAAATTCCGGTATGGCGAAGAAGAAGTTCAGGACCGAGCCGAGCGCGCGGCCCTTCGTTCGGGGGATGGCGAGGCCCAAGGCCGTGCCCAGCGCCAGGCCGATAGAGCCGGGCAAGAGCAGGTACAGCATGGATACGTAGAAATAGCGCGGCGTGGATTCCACCAGGTTCCATTCGGTCTTGCCTATGAGGTAGCGGAAGGACGAGCCGTCGGCCAGGCCGCGCAGCCACTGGGCTATCGCCTCGATGGCCGGCCCGAAGCTTATGCTGAGCCCCTCCTTGCCTCCGGCGACGAGGAGGGGGCTGGCGGCCAGCGCTATGATGACGAGCGGAGCTAGGAGTATACGGGCTAGGCTCAGGATGGCTTTTCTCATGGTCCCGAGCAGTTTAGCACCGCTCGCCGCCGCCTGCAAGCTTGAGCCTTCAAGTTTCTTGAAGGCTAGAGCAAGCTCACCGGATCGGGGTCGATTTCCGCGTATACCGAGGGGGGCAGCTTCCAATCGGCGAGCGCCGCGCTCAGCGCCGCCCGCGCGGGGCCGGGTTCCGACGACCTGAGTATGAGCTGCCAGCGCGCGCTGCCCGCGATGAGGCTT
>JBGSKZ010000758.1:0-2336 GCA_041741035.1 Treponematales bacterium | reverse complement strand
CGATCTGAGTCCCGGCGCGGGCGCCGAGACCGGCGCGGACTTGAGCCGGCGCGTAGGTGCAGCCTTAGGTGCGCTCGGCGCGCCTAAGGGCGACCAGAGAGCGTCAGCCGAGTACCGCGCGGCCCTGCTTGAGCTTATGCTCAGGTCGGCAATGGAGGAACTGTCATGAAGGACTATGCGGGCTCCATAGAGCTTAGCTTACGCGTAAACGGCGAAACCCGCAGGGTACAGGCGCGTCCCGGCGACAGCCTCCTCAGGCTGCTTCGCGAGCGGCTCGGCCTTACCGGACCAAAATGCGGTTGCGAGAACGGCGACTGCGGCTCCTGCACCGTGCTCGTCGACCTGGTGCCCATAAAATCCTGCATGGCTCTCGCCGCGGAGTGCGAAGGCTCGGACATCCTTACTATTGAAGGGCTCCGGAACCATCCGGTGCAAAGGGCCTTCGCGGCGGAAAACGGCTTCCAATGCGGCTTTTGCACGCCGGGTATGATACTCAACGCCGTGGCTCTGCTCGCCGCCCACCCCGAGGAGGACGAGGAGGCCGACAGGGAATGGATGCAGTCCAATATCTGCCGCTGTACCGGCTACGAGGGCATACGCCTGGCCCTGGCAAGGGCCAGGAGCCTGGCGGCATCGGAGCGCGACGAATAGAAGAATGCCGCGTCCACGCCCCGCGGCGGCGGCTCGCCCAGGGCCCGGGCCAGCGCGTCGAGAGCTTCCTCGCTAAAAAGCTCGGCTTTATTGAGCACGAGCAGGCGGCGCGCCTTAGCCGGGCAGCCCTTGAACAGGCCCTGGGTCGACTCGGCCAGCGCACGCAGGTGCCGAGGCTCTATGGCCTCCCCCGCGGCGCAGCCCGTGAGCGGCCCGAAAAGTTCTGGCCTGTGCACGCTGGCGGCGTCCATGGGCTTAGCCAAACAGTCGAGCCCTATGAGGCCCAGCACGATATCGACGCCCTCCGGCAGGGCCGGCTCGTGGGAAGCCGGCGCTTTTATGGGCAGCATGCGCGACCCGTCCGCCTCTACGAGGAGCGCATGACAGCGGGCGCGCAGGCGCGGAGCCTGGCTCGGGTTTATGCCGGCCAGCAGGGGGCCGTCCGGGCCGGCTATAGCGGCCGACGCGATTATATGTATGGCCGCTCCCAGTGCCGTCTTTACGGCCGAGCCTCCGGCTGGCGGCCGAAGGGACGCATCAGCCGCCAGAGGCTCCGTGCCGGGGAGGCGGGCGGAGGGGGGATCGGCCAGGGCCGGCCAAAACAGGAGCTCGTCGAAACGGCGGCCTTTTTCGGATCGAGGGTCGCGTATATGCGTGGTGGTGGTCAGGATGACAGCCCTGCCCGCGTCCGCCAGGCTCGAAGCCAGGGCGAAGAGCGTGCCCGTCTTGCCCCCGCCGCCCACGGCCGCCGCGCAGAAGCCGCATTCGGCCAATTCCGGATACAGATCGAACAGGCAGGAAAGTAGGCTCCTTCCCTGAAAGCCCGCGCCGCTTGCGCCCCTAGTCTCCATAAGGCCGTATAGCCTCGGCAAGTATGTCCCGCAGGAAGGGATGGCTCAGCGAGCGCTCGGCGCTGTCGAAGAATTCCTGCATGCGCTCCGAGCCTTCCGCCTTATATACCGCGGCCTGCAGGCCCATCTCCAGCCGGTCCAACTGCCGCACGAAGCGGGCCTCGGCGCTGGAGCCTTCCTCGAAGTCCTCCCACAGGAGCCGCAGCTCATCCCCCGCCGGCAGGCCGCCGAGCACTTTCTCGAGCGAGGCAAGTTCCAGGGCGTGCTTTTCGTCGGCGCTTACGCCGTCCACGGGAGTGATATCGCCGGCGTACACTTCGCCGAGCTCGTGTATGAGCGCCATGCGCAGCGCGCGGTCACGGTCGACGGCCTCGAAGGGGGGCCTCCCCGCCAGCGTTAAGGCTAGGAGGGCGGTGCAGAAGGAGTGGTCGGCCACCGATTCGGCCTGCCCAAGCGCCACGCCGCGCTTTAGCCAGCCCTGCCTGTAGAGGCGCTTGAGCTCCATGGCCTGATACTGGCTTCGCAGCAGGGTAGCGGCTTCGGATGATCGCCCCTCCAGGCCTGCCAGCATAGCGCCGCAGTGCGGGCTGGCGGCGTTCTCCGTTTTTCTTTTCATGGCTTGAGCATAGCGGGTAGCGCTTGCTTGCCGCAAGCGCGCCATGTACCCTGGCCCGGCCGCGCGGCTATGGCTATCTTAGCTGGAGGCATTGTATAGGAGGCCAAAATGAAGAAATCCTGGCGCTTAGCCCTGGCCATAGCCTGGACCGCATCGCTCGCGGCGGGGCTTGTCCTGCCCTTCGTTCTGCCCGGCGCGGACGACGGCACTATGGCCCT
>JBGSKZ010000757.1:0-9104 GCA_041741035.1 Treponematales bacterium | reverse complement strand
TCCCCGACTCGGCCGCGGCCCCGAGCAGGCCGCCGAGGGCGCGCCTATCCGCGTCGCCGGAGCCGAGGCGCAGCATACGCTTATCCTCGGCGTAGAATTTCCAGGACTCCTTGTCGGCTACCCTGCCGGCGTCCGCCTCGTCGAGGCAGGCCATGCGCTCGTTGACGAGGGCTATGGATTTGCGCGTAGCCGCGTCCACGCGCTTATAGTCTATGTCCATCGTGTAGGTATCGGAAAACGCCGCCCCCGCGTCCAGGGCCTTCCAGGCCCAGCGCTTAGCCGCCGTCTCCACTATGTACGCCCCGTCGAAGCCGCTTATCAGGTAGGAGGCGCTAGCCCGCCTGCCGCCGGGACCCTGGCTTAAGCCCGCCTGGCCGTAGCGCTCGGTCAGGCCGATAAGGATATCCCGGGCGGCCTCCGCGCTCGTGGCCGCCATGAGGGCCGCCTCGAGGAATTCCGCGCCGGTCGGCCCTTCCGCCTCCGCGTTGAATTTGGAAAACGTCGCTTCGAGGCCTATGGCCACGCCGGCTTCGTTGACCCCCATATCGCTGCCCGCGGCTCCGCCCAAGGCGGAGCATGCATAGGCCTGGCCGGTATCGCTAAGTTCAAGTTCCCGGCCGCCGACGGCGTAGGTGCCGGCGGCCGCCCGCCGCGGGCGTATCCTTATGGATTGGGCTTGGCCCTTACCCATGCTGGAATTCTTGCCGAAATAACTATGGCCGTCTATAGGCAGGAAAAAGGAAGCTCCCATGCTACGCTCCATACGGTCAGGAATAGGACAGACGCGCTAGCTTCAGTATCGCGACTAAGGCGGACGCTAGCAAGTGCGGCGCATAAGGATTACAGTAGTGTTATGGCCGTAACGAGGATACGCGCAACGCGGATCGATACCAGGATAGCCCATGTACTCGCCGCCGTCCTGCTCGCCCTGGGTTTCTTCCAGGCCGCCATATCGAGCCTGGCCGCTTTTCATGAGTATAAGGCGATCGAGCATCGACTGAGCGAGGATGACTATGAGCGTGCCCGAGCGGCCTTGGCCGCGGAGGAGCATGAACTGCTTGCCGTGGCCCGGGAATTCGCCGCCTGGGACGACGCGCGGCTTTATGTTGCGGGAGGCTATGCGGGCTTCATAGAAGAGGCTTTTTCCGAGCGTTGGTTCGAGGAAGCCGGCATAGATCTCGCGGCGCTGACCGGGCTCGACGCGCGCGTGCTTTGGGGCGGGGCGACGAGGGCCTCGAGCGTAAGCATGGCCGGTGCGACGATAGAGCCCCTGAGGGGCGTTGCGGCCGGGCGGCCTCAGCTCGCATACGACCGCGGCCTTGGCAGCCTTATCGTCGTTGCCGCGTACCCTATAACCAGCACCGATTTCTCCGCCCCTCCCATAGGCTGGGTGGTCATGGCGCGAGCCCTCGACGGCGCTTTCGCCGATCGCTTCTCCCGGCAGACCGGCCTTGCGCTTACGGTACGCCTTGAGGACCAGTCCTTAGGGCAAGGCGAGCTCGAGAGCATAGGGGAGCCGGGCCTCGGCGCTGGCTATTATGACGAGGGCGCTAGGCGCGTCATGCTCCTGCCCATCAAGAATGGGGCCGGGCAAAGCATAGGCTCCTTAGCCATGGTCAGGGAGAGGCGACTCGATCCGCTCTTAACCGCATCCATAGCGCGGCTATCCGCCTTGAGCCTGCTTTCCGCCTTCATAGCCGTGCTCATCCTGCATAGGGCGATCGGCCTTCTGGCCGCGCGGCCCCTTGAGACCATATCGGCCTTTCTTGAAGATTACGGGCGGGACGCCGCCTCATTCAAGCCCTTGGCCATGGGTGGCGCCGCGTCCAGGCATGACGAGATAGGAAGGCTCGCCGACCATATCGACGCCCTGCTTTACACGCAGGAGCGTAAGCGGGCCGAGCTTGAGGCCGCGAACGTGGAGCTTGAGCGGCTGGCGTCTATCGACCCGCTTACCGGCCTGGCCAATAGGCGCCGCTTCAACGACCATGTCCGCCACGAGCTGCGCCGCCTCACCCGCATGCAGCGGCAGGGCCAGCAGATATACGCCGCTTCGGTACTGCTTGGCGACATAGACTATTTCAAGGCTTTTAACGACCACTACGGCCATCAGGCGGGCGACGCGAGCCTGCGGGCCGTGGCCGACGTCATAGCGGGAGAGCTCCATAGGCCGGGCGATCTGGCCTGTCGCTACGGAGGCGAGGAATTCCTCGTCGTGCTGCCCGGCACGGACGCCGAAGGGGCCGTGATCGTTGCCGAGCGCATACGCCTGGGCATAATGACCCTGGCGATACCTCATGAGGATTCCGCCGCGGCTTCCGTGCTTACCTTGAGCATGGGCGTGGCGGAGGACATCGAGCTGGATCAGGATACCGACGTGCGGGAAGCTATAGGCAGGGCGGACAAGGCTTTGTACCGGGCAAAAAGCGCTGGGCGCAATTGCGTGCGCCTTTGGGTAGAGTGATTTCCCAATTTTTTATTAGTTCCCCGAAGCTTATGTCTCAGGGATGCACGCCGCATTCCATAGCGTAAGTGAGCGCGAAATGCCGCTATAGAGGGAGTCTCCGCATGCCCAGACATAAGCTTCGGGGAACTAAAGCAGTTTTTCACCGTATGAGCAGGCTATTGATTCTTCCTACATTTTCGTAGCATTCTCTGCGCATGCCCGATACGCAGCGAGAACTTGAAGAACTGAGTCTGCTCTTCGATATAGTACGTACCCTCGATACCCACGCGGAGCTCAAGGAAGCCCTCGATCCGGTCCTAGGCATACTCGAGCGGCGAGCCGGCCTTGGCAGGGGCATGGTCACCCTGCTTGACCGATCGGCCGGCGTCCTGAAGATCGAGGAGGCGCACGGCCTGAGCCCGGAAGAGAAGGTGCGCGGGCGCTACCGCCTCGGCGAAGGCCTCATTGGCCGGGTATTCGAGTCCGGCATGCCCATACGGGTGCCCGACCTCTCCAAGGACGATCGCCTGCTCAACCGGAGCGGGGCCCGCCAGCCCGCCGACCTCGCCGGCGTCGCTTTTTACTGCCTTCCCATACGTTCGGATTCCCTGGTCATAGGCACCCTGAGCGCGGAGCGCCGCCTGGCTCCTGATGCAGGCGGGGAGCGCATGGACGCCGACCTCGATATCCTGGAGCGCGTAGCCGCCCTCATAGCGGACTCCGCCAAGCTCCGGGACCTAATATTGGAGGATCAGCTGAGGGCGCGCGCCGCCGTGGCGGACTGCAGCGATGGAGCCTACGTGGGCGGGGCGCGGCTTCCCGAGCTTGAGCTGCAATCGGGCAATATCATAGGCACGAGCGCCGCCATGAGGGCCGTCTACGAGATGGTAACGCAGGTGGCCCCGAGCGACGCCACCGTGCTCATCAACGGAGAGAGCGGCACGGGCAAGGAATTGGTGGCCATGGAGCTGCACGCCCTGTCGCGCCGCTCCTCGGGCCCGCTCGTCAAGGTAAACTGCTCGGCCTTGCCCGAATCCATCATCGAGAGCGAGCTGTTCGGGCACGAGAGGGGCTCCTTTACCGGGGCGCAGGCGCAACGGAAGGGACGCTTCGAGCTGGCCGACGGCGGTACCCTCTTCCTCGACGAAATAGGGGAATTGTCGCCGGCCATACAGGTTAAGCTCCTGCGCGTCATACAGGAGCGAGAGATCGAGCGCATAGGCGGCAACGATACCATCAAGGTGGACGTGCGCGTCATAGCGGCGACGAACCGCAAGCTTGAGGACGAGATCGCGGCGGGCCGTTTTCGCGAGGACCTGTACTATCGCCTGAACGTGTTTCCCATACGCGTGCCCCCTCTCCGCGAGCGGAAGAGCGATATCGTCCTTCTCGCCGACCACTTCACCGAGAGATACGCCAGGAAGAACGTTAAGCCCATCAAGCGCATATCCAGCCCGGCCCTCGACCTGCTCATGAGCTACCACTGGCCGGGCAATGTCCGCGAATTGGAAAACTGCATCGAGCGCGCTGTCATCCTGTCTACGGACATGGTCATACATTCCTACCACCTGCCCCCCAGCCTCCAATCGGCCCTGTCGACGGATACCGCGCCGACCACGACCCTGGATGCCGCCTTGTCCCGCCTGGAGAAGGAACTCATCGTGGAGGCCCTGAAAATAAGCGGGGGGAATATGGCCGCGGCCGCGCGGCGCCTGGGCATAAGCGAACGGCAGATGGGCTTGCGCGTCCATCATTATGCTATCCCTTGGAGATTATATCGCACTACGCAAATGTAGCTATTTAAAATAATCCGACATTATTGTAGTTAAGTATACTCATTTCACAAAGCATCTCATAAAATCTTCATTCGTTTGTATATATAAACACATTTAGTACTTATATGTAGCCGAAGCAATTACTTGCTACGCAAATGTAGCCCAGATAATTTTTAATGATACTTGGCATGAATCCTGCTCATGCAAGGGCAAGCACCCTTAGTGAGGAGGATTTCATCGTGCCAAGGAAAATCTTATTGTTGCTGCTCGCGCTGCTCGGCGCGGGGCTGTGCGCCCATGCGGAAGAAGCTGGCGTAACGAAGCTTGTAGAAGCTATCGACATGCTATGGCTCGTAATAGCCGCCGCCCTCGTATTCTTTATGCAGGCCGGCTTCGCCCTCGTCGAGACAGGCTTAACCAGGGCCAAGAACGCCACCAACATTATCATGAAGAATCTCATGGACTTCTGTTTAGGTTCCATAGCCTTCTGGATGATAGGCTGGGGCCTTATGTACGGCGCCGATAGGCTCGGCGGCTTAGTCGGCTTCTCGGATTTTTTCCGCGGCGCCATGGAGGACGCCGGCTATTACCGCGACTGGTTCTTCCAGGCCGTTTTCGCCGCTACCTCGGCTACGATAGTGTCGGGAGCCATGGCGGAACGCACCCAATTCAAGTCCTACCTGATCTATACCGTATTCATATCCGCCCTTATCTACCCGGTGTCCGGCCATTGGATATGGGGCGGCGGCTGGCTCGCCGCCAAAGGCTTCCATGACTTCGCGGGCTCCACGGTCGTGCACTCGGTGGGCGGTTGGGCGGCCCTCATGGGGGCGCTGGTACTCGGGCCGCGCATGGGCAAGTACGTGGGAAAGAACGGCTCGACCATAGTCAAGGCCATGCCCGGCCACAATATACCGCTCGCGGCGCTAGGCGTCTTTATCCTGTGGTTCGGCTGGTATGGCTTTAACGCGGGCTCGACCCTCTCGGGCATGAGCGCGGATATAGCCCGCGTGGCCGTGACCACGACCCTGGCGGCGTCGGCCGGAGCGCTGTCCGCCATGGTCGTATCCTGGATCATGTTCAAGAAGCCCGACGCCTCCATGACCATGAACGGCGCTCTCGCCGGCCTCGTCGCCATAACGGCGCCCTGCGCGGTGGTAAGCCCCGGGGCGGCCGTAGCCATAGGGCTCATCGCCGGCGCCCTGGTCGTGGGCTCGGTGGAATTCATAGACAAAGTCCTGAAGATCGACGACCCGGTGGGCGCCGTATCGGTGCATATGGTTAACGGCGTCTTCGGTACCCTGGCCGTGGGCATATGGGGCAGGGTCGACGGGGTGGCCGTCGGGCTCCTTCACGGAGGCGGGTTTGCCCAGCTCGGTATACAGGCGCTCGGCGTCGCGTCGGCGGGAGCCTGGGCCGCCTTGACCAGCCTCGCTCTCTTCCTGGCTATAAAGGCCCTCGTCGGGCTGCGCGTATCGGCGAAGGACGAGCTGCTTGGCCTGGACCTGAGCGAGCATAAGTCGGAGGCGTATTCAGGCTTCCAGATCTTCAGCAACATGTAAGGGGGCAGGGGTGAAACTCATCATCGCGTATATACAGCCGCACCGGCTGAATGAGGTGAAGCAGGCGCTCTACCGGGCCGAGGTCTTTAAGATATCGGTAAGCAACGCGCTAGGCTGCGGGCAGCAGGAAGGCTACCATGAGAGCTACCGGGGTATCGATATCGAGGTAAGCCTCCTTAAGAAGGTACGCCTCGAGATAGCCGTCAACGACGATTTCGTGGAGCGTACCGTCGATGCCATAGTCGAAGGCGCGCGCTCGGGCGATATAGGCGACGGCAAGGTTTTCATCGTGCCGCTCGAGGAATGCATCAGGATACGGAGTGGAACGCGGGGTAGCGACGCGATAGGCTGATGGCTGATGGCCGAAGGCCGAAGGCCGAAGGCCGAGTAGGCAGGGGCGAGCCGGGGGCTCGCCCCTACGTATTTGTATGAAATTGAGTACTATTCCTACATATTTGTGGCTTTCTAGCAAGGGTATTGATAGTCTATGTTTTCATCATTATTCGGTTTATGCATGTAAATCTATATAATACAATTATTTATATTAGCTTACTTAAATTCTGCTCGGAGTGGCACGCTTATTGCAATATGAGCTGCATACGAAACTCGCCACAAGGAGCTTGCATGAACTCTATCGATTATTCCAAGACCGCCCTTACTGAGGTGTACGGTACGAACAGCTTTTCCAATTCAGTAATGAGGGAGTGGCTGCCCAAGACGAGCTATAAAGAGCTCCTCCTGGTGCAGGCGGGGGAGAAGGAATTGCCGCTGGAGTTGGCCGACGTCGTGGCGGGAGCCATGAAGGCCTGGGCTATCCAAAAGGGCGCCACCCATTTTACCCACTGGTTCCATCCGCTTACCGGGCTAACCGCGGAGAAGCACGACGCGTTTATCGCCCCCACCGGAGACGGTAAGGTGCTCATGGAGTTCTCGGGCAAGGAGCTCATTAAGGGCGAGCCCGACGCCTCCAGCTTTCCGTCGGGTGGCCTGCGCGCCACCTTCGAGGCCCGCGGCTATACGGCCTGGGACGTGACGAGCCCCGCCTTCCTCAAGCAGGACGCCACCGGAACGACGCTTTGCATACCGACCGCCTTCTTCAGCTACTATGGCCAGGCACTCGACAAGAAGGTGCCCCTCCTGCGCTCCATGGACGCTTTGGGCAGGCAGGCCATACGCGTGCTGCGCGCGCTCGGCAATGAGAATACCCAGCGCGTCATAACCACCGTGGGCCCGGAGCAGGAGTATTTCCTCGTGGATAAGGCCTATTTCGACGCGAGGCCCGACCTTATGCTCACCGGGCGCACGGTCTTCGGCTCCATGCCGGCCAAGGGCCAGGAGATGGAGGACCATTACTTCGGCGCTATCAATACCAGGGTGGCGGCCTTTATGCGTGAGCTCAATTACGACCTATGGAAGGTGGGCGTGGCCGCCAAGACCCAGCATAACGAGGTGGCGCCCAATCAGTTCGAGCTGGCGCCTATATTCGGCACGACCAACGTTGCCGTCGACCATAATCAGCTGGTCATGGAGACGATTAAAAAGGTAGCCAAGGCCCATGGCATGGAAGCCCTGCTCCACGAGAAGCCCTTCGCCGGCGTGAACGGCTCGGGCAAGCATAACAACTGGTCCATGGCCACCGACGACGGCATTAACCTCCTCGAGCCGGGCGAAAACCCCGAGTCCAACGCGCGTTTCCTGCTCTTCATCACCGCGATCGTCGAGGCCGTCGACCGCTATTCCCTCCTCCTGCGCTCCTCGACGGCCATAGCCGGCAACGACCACCGCCTAGGCGCGAACGAAGCGCCTCCGGCCATCATATCCGTGTTCTTCGGCGGCCCCTTGAGCGAGATTCTCGACAGCATAGCGGACGGCAAGGCCCAGTCTTCCAAAGGCGCGTACCATAAGATCGAGCTGGGCGTCACGACCCTGCCCAGCCTTCCCATCGATATATCCGACCGCAACCGCACGAGCCCCTTCGCCTTTACCGGCAATAAGTTCGAATTCAGGATGGTAGGCTCGTCCCAGTCCATAGCCACGCCCAACACCTACCTCAACACCGCCGTAGCCCAGGTCTTGTCGGAATTCGCCGAGAAGCTCGAGCAGGCTCCGGACAAGATAGCGGCCATACAGGCCATCATAAAAGAATCCTACGGAGCGCACAGGAAGGCCGTATTCAACGGCAATGGCTACTCGGAGGAGTGGGTAAAGGAAGCCGAGAGGCGCGGGCTGCCGAATATACGCTCCACGGTCGACGCCCTGCCCATCCTGGTGCAGAAGGAAACCATAGAGCTATTCGAGGCCCACAAAGTCTTGTCCAAGGCGGAATCGGAAAGCCGCTACCATATATACCTGGAAAAATATTCCAAGCAGATAAACATTGAAGCCGGCGTCATGGTGGATATGTCCAAGCGCATGATCTTCCCGGCGGCCAGCGCGTTCGCCGCGGCCCTGGCCCGCGATTCCGCCGCGCTGGCATCCATAGGCGCGGCGACGGCGGCACTGGAGAAGCGCGCCAAGCGCGTCGCCGAGCTGGCCGGCGATATATTCGACGAGACGGAAAAGCTCGAGCGCGTGCTCTCCGAGGCCCAGGAGCTGTCGGACGCGTTCAGTCAGGCCAAGGCTTACCGCGATAAGGTCTTTACCCAGATGGCTGGCCTCCGTTCCAAGGTGGACGCGGCCGAGAAGCTCGTGGATAAAAAAAGCTGGCCTCTGCCCACGTACGAGGAACTGCTGTTCAAGCTGTAATCCCTATCGGATGCCCGGGCTTGGGGCCGGCCTAAGGCTATACCCAGGCTCGGGCGTTTTTGTCTCCGCGGCCCAGCGCCCCATCCCGTTTCCCGGAGTTGTCAGTGAACTACACCTGCGGCCTACACGACCAGGCGTCCGAGAGGGACGCCTGCGGCATCGGACTCGTAGCCAGGCTCGATGGCCTGTATGACCACGGCATCGTGAGCGACGGCTTAACGATATTGGAGAAGCTCGAGCATCGCGGAGCGGTGTCGGGCGACGGGCGTACCGGCGACGGGGCCGGCCTCCTGTGCCGCATACCCTATGAGTTTTTCGAGCGCGAGCTGGGCGCTTCCCTGCCTTCGGGCGGCGCGTCGCGGGATTACGCGTCGCGGGATAACGCCTCGCGGGATAAGGCGTCGCAAGAAAGCGCCGACGGGCTGCCCTACGGCATTGGCATGTTCTTCCTGCCCCGATCCATCGATGACGGCCGCACGGCCACGAGCCTCGTGGAGTACGTCGCGTCCCGGGAGGCCATGCCCGTGCTCGCGTGGCGGGACGTGTCCATCGTTCCCCAGGTGCTCGGCGCGCGCG
>JBGSKZ010000756.1:0-1256 GCA_041741035.1 Treponematales bacterium | reverse complement strand
GCCAGGGCGGCCCGGATTTTAGGCGCAGCATGGGCGCGGCCATGGAAACGCTCCTGGTATCGCGGCCCACCGCCGTGAACCTCCGCTGGGCCGTGAAGCGCATGCGCGCCCTGCTCGACGCCCAGGGCGCAGCCGAACCCTCGGAACTCTACCCCCTGCTTAAAGCGGAAGCCGACGCCATACTGAGCGAGGATATCCAAAAGAGCGAGCGCCTCTCATATTTCGGCGCAGCCCTGATACCCGACGGAGCGACGATACTGACGCACTGCAACACCGGCTCCCTGGCGGTGCCCGGGCTGGGAACGGCCCTGGGCATGGTAAAGGCGGCCTGGCGCGCGGGCAAGAAGCTGTCCGTGTACGCGGACGAGACGAGGCCGCGCTTGCAGGGAGCCAGGCTCACGGCCTGGGAACTCATGCAGGAAGGAATACCCGTTACCCTGATAGCCGACAGCGTGGCCGCTACCCTTATGCGCGACGGCAAGATAGACCTGGTGGCGGTGGGCGCCGACCGCATAGCGGCCAACGGCGACAGCGCCAACAAGATAGGCACCTTCATGCTTTCGGTCCTCGCCAAGCGCTACCAGGTGCCCTTTTACGTGGCGGCGCCGCTATCCACCATCGATTTCTCCTGCCCGAACGGTAGCGGCGTTATCATAGAAGAGCGCGGCGCGGAGGAATTGACGGAAATAGAGGGCAAACGGGTGGCGCCTGAGGGCGTGCGGGTCTATAATCCGGCTTTCGACCTAACGCCTGCCGAGCACATTAGCGCCATCGTAACTGAGCGGGGCCTGCTCTATCCGCCCTTCGGCCGCGCCATAGCCGGGCTGGGCCAAGCCGGCGGCAAGGAGTAATGCAATGGACAGCGCCGATATGAAATTCGATACGCGGGCCATACACGCGGGCGGCAAAGGAGTGAATCCCGAACACGCCCTGAACCCGCCCATTTTCATGACCTCTTCCTTTACCTTCGATAACACCGACAAGGTCGACGCGGTAATGAGCTTTGAAAGCGACGACTACGTGTATACCCGCGGCAACAATCCCACGCTGCGCCTATTCGAGGAGCGCATGGCCAGCCTCGAAGGAGGCTCGGGCGCGGTGGCCTTCGCCTCGGGCATGGCGGCCATAAGCTCGGTGCTCTTCTCGCTCCTGCGCCCCGGCGACAACGTAATAGCGCACAGGACGCTCTACGGCTCATCCCACGGCGTGCTCACCAAGCTCCTGCCCGGCTACGGCATGGAGTGCCGCATAGCCGA
>JBGSKZ010000755.1:0-2526 GCA_041741035.1 Treponematales bacterium | reverse complement strand
GAAAGGACCTTGCCCGGAGAGCCGCGCTTGAGCATATCGTCGGTATCGCCTTCCTTGGCGCTTACGCTGAAAGGCGTGAAGGCCAAAGCATAGCGGGCGATGAGGGCGACATAGGCCTCGCCCGCCCGCCCGAAGGCGTAGCCCTCAGCCAGGCGCGTCAGATCCACCTCGTCAAAAAACTGCAGGGGAAAATACGCATGGGTGATATCGGGTAGCGCCATGGCTTCCATGAAGCCCGCCTTGGAGGGCGGCAGATATATGGCAAGGAGAGCGTTCTTTTCCTGCACGCTATACGGCTGCCTGCCGTTGCCCGTCCAATAGCCGGGCGTGCCGCTCCTGCGCGCAATCTTGGCCGGCTGGACCGTGAATATCGACAGATACTCGCTTACATTGGCCGAGGATATAGCCTGCTGGTCGGCGTAGGCTCCCGGCTGATGGGCTTGGGCGTTGTGCAGGGAATAATGAGGCGTCTTGTAGCCGTATACGTTGGCGCGCTCTATGGCCACGCCGTCCGTGGCGGGCTTCAGGGCGATGCTCACCGCCTTGAGCAGGCCAAAGGCGCGGAGCGGCCAAAGGTTCACCAGCTTAAAATCGTTGAGGAAATCGTTGGTGAACATACGATGCCTGGCCAGGTAGCGCAGGGTATTGTCTATTACCGGCGGATTGGTAAAGGCCTCCATATTGAACTGCATCATGATCTGGGGGTCGGCCTGCCCGAGCAGCCCCTCTCCCGCGAGCTCTTCGACATTGAGTCCCTGGCTCGACTTGAGCTCGATCGCTCTCGCCTCGTCGTTAAAGATCGCGCGTATGACGGCGGGCAGCTTATAGTAGGGCTCTCCGGTATCATCGCGCGCTTCCATCATCTGCCTGAAACAATTAAAGAAGCCGTTCATGGACGAGCTCCAGCCTCCCGCTTCACCGGCCGTGTTTTCCGGCTGCAGGGCGTAGTCGAGGAAGGGGCGCAAGCGGTTGCCCAGCTCGTCGCTTACGCGGTTATCCGAATACATGCGCCCGCTCGACGACACGAACACGTAATAATCGCGCGCCTTGCCCTCCGCGTCTTTTCCGCGGTACTTCCAGCTTTGCGCGGCCAGGTCCATCCATATAAGGTCCATGATGATCTTCATGCGTTCGCGCATATCCCCGTCTTCGGCGAATTGTATGATATTCGCCATAGGCGCTATGTCCTCGGGATAATAGTTATTGGAGTACCATTCGGTAAAGCCGTAGAGGAAGCGCTGCTCCATCCAGGCCTCCAGACGCGCCTTGGCCATAGCCATATGCTCCCGGCCGGTCTTGCCGTTCACGGCGAAGATTTCGTCGGGAAAGGCCTGGCCGACCAGGTATTCTTCGGATGCGAAGAGCGCCTGATGATTCTCCGACCAATAGCACATGGAATCGGCGCCGCCTTGGTCCATCCAATATTTGAAGCCGAGCATGGCTTCTTGTATGGAAGCCTTGACGCCGTCGGGCAGGCGCTGCTCGTGTCCCAGGTAGAGCCGCACGAGCGAGTTCATGCGGAAATCCGCCACGTCGTAGCGTCCCTTTATGTAGCGCAGGCTGCCTTCAAGCTCGCCGGCCATGAAGGCTTCATTCAGCTCCACGCCCTCGGGCAGGCTCTTACCCGAAGCCTCGAGCCCGAAATAATAGAGGAGGCGCTCCGCGCCTCCCGAATCAAAAGACTCGGCAGGCCGCTGCGGCAGGGCTTTAATAGTCAGGTTGAAAACGGCCTGCGCGCCGACGCTGAGGAGCAGTGCCAGGCCCGCCAAGCCCGCGATGAAGATCGGGCGCATAGGCTTCCTCATGGGCAGCGCACCCAGCGGCCGTTATCCAGGCTGGATTCCACGACCTTGCTCACGAACTGCACGCCCTTGAGCCCATCATACGAATTGGGGAAGTACAGGGCCAAAGGATCGGGCTCTACGCCCGCCCGGCGGGCGGCTATGGCCTCTGCGGCGTCGGCGTATATGTTTGCGAAACTCGTGGGAAAACCCTCGGGGTGCCCTGCCACTATGCGCGAGGAGCGCTGGGCCAGGGGCAGCGTGCCGGGGCCCCGCGGCGTCCTTTTCTCGGCGGGAGCGCCGAGGGGCTTATAGTCCAGGCGCTGGGGCGTTTCCTGTTGCCACTCCAGGCTGCCCTTGGAGCCGCTTACCCGTAGGCGCAGGCTGTTCTCCACGCCGGCGGCCGCCTGGCTAACCCAGAAACTGCCGCGCGCGCCGTTATTCATGCGCAGGAGCGCCCCGGCATAGTCGT
Source organism: Treponematales bacterium (assembly GCA_041741035.1). Taxonomy (GTDB): domain Bacteria; phylum Spirochaetota; class Spirochaetia; order Treponematales; family UBA12059; genus UBA5200. The sequence goes on along the minus strand of JBGSKZ010000755.1, from coordinate 273 downwards.
CCACTGCGCGCCCGGGCACGCTTGCGCCTCTTTCCGCGGCCAGCTCGGCCACCTCGAGCCCGGTAACGAAGCGCAGGAGGTTATGCGCGTGGGTGCCTATATCGCCCATGACCAGGGAGGGCCCCGAGCGCGTCGGATCGTACTTCCACATGCGCGGCTTAGTGAAGTCTATGGGCGCTGCCTTTGGCGCGCCATTAGGCGCGCCATTAGGCGAAGCGCCTGCCGACCCGCCTTGGGCAGAGCCCGATGAGCCGTCGCCCGCCCGGCCGCCCT
>JBGSKZ010000754.1:0-1657 GCA_041741035.1 Treponematales bacterium | reverse complement strand
GGCGGGGACGGCGGCGCGCTGCCTTTAGCGGTGGCGCTGCGTCGCGGAGCCATGGCCGAGGCCGCCAAAGAGGCCCTGCGCGCTTATTTAAGGGGCATAGAATACAACAAGCCGCGCGAAGTGCGCGGCTCGTTCGCGTTCGCCGAACAGCCCCGCCTGGTCCTTCGCGCCGGGGCCTGGACGGCGGAGCTGCGCATACTCATATCGGTCGACGAGGTACTTAGCTACGGCGCGTATTGAAGCTTAAGATTCTACGCTCTGCTCCAGCTTGTCGTGCATGGCCTCGAGGCTCGCCATGAGGGAGTCGACGATGGCCTGCTTCTTGTCTTCGCCGAAGTGCTTATGGTGTTTGGCATTGTCCCTGAATTCGTCGCAGCGCAGCGGTTCGCTCACTTCGTAAATCACCCGGTCGGGGCAGATAAGGTCCTCGCGCATTATCCCCTCTGGATTGACGCGCAGCATGTTGCCGCTGATGGCCACGAGGCACATATAGTCGAAGGATTTCAGGTAAGAATCCATCTCGCGCACGCCGCGCTTGCTGGAGGGATCCCAGGGCCGGAAACGCGTGCCCGCGGGGAATACCAGGACGAACTTGCCCTGGTGCTTGAGGGTGGCGAGCGTTTTCATGGCGGTCCGGTTTATGCTCGAGCCGCGCATCATTTCCGCTACCAGCTCCTTAGGATCCTTGATGTTGTTCTTGATGATCTCGAGGGAGCGGCTCGGGTAGATGACGAGCCGCGAATAGCCTTCGGCGAAAGCGCTTATGATGGGGTCGGTCTGGCTGAGCTTGATGCCGGCTACCGCGACTACATCCTTCTCGATTGCTACCCCGGCCGGCGAATGCTTGCGCAGCAGATAGGAAAAAACCGGCAGGTCGAAATTGCTGTAGTGCTCGAGGAGGAGCAGGCAGGAAGCCCCGCCCCGCGCCAGCTCGGCGAGCTTTTCCAAGTTCTCGAATGAACGTATGCCGCTGCCCGCTTGGATGTTTTCGTCGATTATCTGGTCGATGTAAGGAAGTATCTTAGGGTTGCCGGGTATGTACATGTCTTCGGAACTGATTTCCATGCTCTGGCTAGATTCTTTAACCATGCGCAGGATGAGGTCCCTGTATCGCGTGCTGAGTGGATCCACGTAGCTTCTCCCTTATGCGTTGGCAAGCATTGGTCGTGCGGTCCAGACCAGTATAGACATTCCCTTAAAGCGCTGTCAACGTGAATACTCGTTCATCTAAAAGGAGAAATCGATGGCGAACCAATCGCCTATATTGGATTGCTGTTGATCGATGAGGCCTATGTCCACCTTGGCGGTGGTTTCCGCCACCAGCCATTGGCGCCCGCCGTAGGGGTAGCGGGCGCCGCTTCCCGGCAGGTCGAAGGCGCCGAGCGCGTGTTCATGCACGAGCGATATAAGCAATACGCCTTCTATGTTCTCTCGCCTGAGCAGGCTGATGAGTACCAGGGCCCTGGAATCGCAGTCGCCCCGGCCTTCCATGGCCGCGCTCAGGGGATTGACTATATCCGAGCCCTGCGGCGAGCGTTCGTAGCGCCATCCCTGGGTCCAGGCTAAGAGGGCCGCCGCGTATTCCCGCGCTTGGGCGGGTACTCCGAAGCGCGGCGCGGTCGGTTTTTTGGCGGCGGCGGCCGAAGCGGCCGAAGCG
>JBGSKZ010000753.1:0-1074 GCA_041741035.1 Treponematales bacterium | reverse complement strand
CCGCCTCCCTCGCGGCATCGCCGCCGGCCTCGCCGCCTGACAGGACGCTCACCGTAACGCCGCCGCCGCTTTCGCCTCCCGCGTTCCGCTCCACCAGATAGAGCGCCTTCACGAGCTCGGGCCACCGGGCCGAGAGCCGGTACTCCTCGAGGGCTTCCAGGGCGGACAGCCTGATGTCGGCCGTCCCCGACGCCCGGCGAGCCAGATAGCTGTCCAGGAGAGAAAGCTCAAGGTCGAGGTCAAAGGTGAGCCGGTCGGCTTGATTCATGAGCGCCGCGCGCGAGCGTTCGGCGTCCGCCATGGCCGCGCGGGCAAAGGTACCGCTCAGCGCGAGCCAAAAGCCCATAACTAAGGGCAAGAGCGCCACGATGAAGAGGGCGGCCAGCCTCGGCCCGATCTTTGCTTCCATGCTAAGCACTATAGCACGGCCGCCCGCGCTTATGCCTTGGCTTTAAGGCCTTGTACGGCAAGCTTTTACATACTTTACAAGGACCTTACCCCGTCTTCACCACAAGGCCCGATCCCGGCGTTACACTCCAGGCATGGAAACGAATAGAAGCGGAGGAACTGCCATGAGCAAAGACCATGCGTCGCCCATACTGTCGAATTACAAGCCTAAGCCCCCCGGCGCGGGCCGCGACAGGAAGCGGGTATTTACCATAGTTATCGTTGGGGCCCTAGCCGTGGCCGCGCTCTGGTACGGGCTTTCCTCGCGGGAAGGCGCCGCCCTCTCGGGCTGGGCCGAGGCCACGGTAGCCATAGGCCCCATGGACGACGCGGTGCAGGCCTCGGGCAGCATAGAGATGAAGCGCACGAGGACGGTCTTAAGCCCCGAGGCGGGCACCCTGGCGCGCCGCGTGGCCGAGCAGGGAGACTGGGTGAACAGCGGGGCCTTGCTCGCACAGTTGGCCGCCCCGGAGCTCGACGATGAGCTTGAGGAAGCCATAAGCGACCTAGCGGCCGCCGAACGCGAACTGGGCGTGCTCGATTCGAACAGGGGCTTCGCCCTGGAGCGGGAGGCCATAGACCTGACCAAGAAGCGCCGCGCCGTGAGCGACGCCGAAGCCGCCCTCG
>JBGSKZ010000752.1:0-1706 GCA_041741035.1 Treponematales bacterium | reverse complement strand
GGCTTCCTCGCCCTCGTGCGAGAATCGGGCGACTCGTCCTGGCGGCTGCTGCAGAACGTAGTGCCCTCGGGCTCCGCGCGCAGCCAGGCGGTGGCCTGCGCCATCGCCCTGTCTCAGCGTTTCCTGGGCGGCGAGGGGGCTGCGCGCATACACGGCGGAGGCTTCGCCGGCACCATACAGGCCTACGTGCCCCTGGGCAGGTTAAAAGCCTACCTGGACTTCATGGACGGCGCGCTGGGAGCGGGCGCCGCATCCATCATGCATATCAGGCCGCGCGGGGCCATGGAGGTAACGATATGACGCAGGATGCAAAGGGCTTTAAGCGCTATCTGGGGCTGACTTTCCTCATAGGCTTCGGCTTTTTTACCATGGGCCTCATGGACCCCCTCTACGACACTTACGTGCCGGCGTTCCTGGGAAAGTACATCGAGTCCAAGTCGCTCATAGGCCTGGTCATGACCCTGGACAACGTGCTGCAGCTCTTCCTCATATCCATCGTGGCGGTATGGAGCGACAGGACGCGCACGCGCATAGGCAGGCGCATGCCCTTCATCCTGGTCATGCTGCCCGCGGCGGCCTTTTTCTTCGGTCTCGTGCCCTACGCGGCCGCGGCATCCTTAATAGCTCTCATAGCCATACTCTTCTTCCTCAATATCTTCAAGACGAGCGTGCGCGGCCCGATAGTGGCCCTCATGCCCGATACCATACCAGGCGACTATCGTTCGGAGGCGAACGGCGTCATCAATACCATGGGCGGCCTTGGCACCATACTGGGCACCCTGGTGCTCGCGCGCTTCATGGATATCGATATCACGCTGCCCGTCATAGGCGCTACGAAGGACCGCCTCCCCTTCCCCCTGGCCAGCCTCTTCGTGATCCTGGCCGTGATTATACTCTTCCTCTTCGTGCGGGAGCGCAATCACGACGCGGAAGCGGCGGAAAAGCGCGTGCCCGTCATCGATTCCATCAGGCAGGTGGTGGCTCAGAAGGACAGGAGCGCCTTCTATATACTCGCATCCATCTTCCTGTGGTTCATGGCCCATGAAGGCGTGAAGCCCTTCCTGGGCCTCTACGCCCGCGACGCGCTGGGAGCGAGCTCGGGCATGATGGCACTGCCTCAGGGCATAGCCGGCATTTCCTACGCGCTGGCAGCCATACCCATGGGCTACCTGGCCCACAAGCTGGGCCGCAGGAAGATCATACGCGGCTCGCTCATAGGCCTCGTCGCCATAACCGCCATATTCGCCCTCTTCAGCGCGGCCGGCCCCTCCCTGGGGCTACGGGGCTCGGCGGCCTTCTATCTCTTCCTGGGCATGATGCTCGTGTACGGCGTATTCTGGGGCTCGGTGATCACGAACTCCTTCCCCATGCTGTGGCAGCTGTCCACCTTCGGTAACATAGGCATCTTTACCGGCCTGTACTATACCTTCTCGCAGAGCGCGAGCATCCTGGCCCCGCCGGTAACGGGCCTCGTCATAGACATAACCAATCTTTTTAAGCCCGCCCCCGAATACCAGTATACCGGCATATTCGTGTTCGCCAGCCTCTGCATGCTGGGGGCCTTCGCCGTCATGTCCAAGGTAAGGAAGGGCGAGCCGGGAGACGCGGCGCTCGGCGCGGATAGCGGAGCGGCCGGGGCATGAAATGGGCGCTCGTGCTGTCGGGGGGCGGAGCCAGGGGCCTGGCCCACATAGGGCTCCTGGGCG
>JBGSKZ010000751.1:0-2655 GCA_041741035.1 Treponematales bacterium | reverse complement strand
GGCCGGCGGCCTCGACCGCGGCAGCCGCGCTCGCGTTGAGCTTGAAGTACGCGATGGCGTCGGCGAGCTGCTCGGCCTGGCTGGACAGCTCTTCGGCCATACTGGCCATCTCTTCGCTGGCGCTGGCGTTCTGCTGTATTACGGTATCCAGCTGGGTAACGGCGCGCGCTATCTGGTCCGCGCCCACGCCCTGCTCGCGGCTGGCGGCGCTGATTTCCGCTATGAGGTCGGCGGTCTTGCGTATATCCGGCACGACGGCCAGTATGCGGGAGCCAGCTTCCTCGGCTACCACGGTGCTGTCCTTGGAAAGCGAGAGTATCTCGCCGGCCGCGCTCTGGCTGCGCTCGGCAAGCTTGCGCACCTCGCTGGCCACGACCGCGAAGCCCTTGCCCGCTTCCCCGGCCCGCGCCGCTTCGATGGCGGCGTTAAGCGCCAGGAGATTGGTTTGCCTGGCTATCTCTTCGATAATATTGATCTTACCCGCTATCTCTTTCATGGCGCTTACGGCCTTGGTAACCGCCTGGGCTCCTAGCTCCGCGTCCAGGGCGGCCTTGCGCGCTATGCTTTCGGTGGCTTGGGCGTTGTCGGCGTTCTGCTTGATAGTGCTGGTCATCTCTTCTATGGAGGAGGACACTTCCTCGGCGCTGGCCGCCTGCTCGGTGGCCCCCTGGCTCATCTGCTGGGCGGTGCTGGACATCTCCTCGCTGCCGGTGGACACGTTGGAGGACGAGCCCATGACCGAGGATACGAGGCTGCGCAGCGAATTTATCATGGTGTCCAGGGCCTTGGCCAAGGAGCCTATCTCATCCTTGCGCTTCTTATAAATCGCGGGCACGTCCGCGGTGAGGTCGCCCTTGGATACGTCGACGGTGAGGTCCACGGCTACCTTGAGGGGCTTGGTAATAGATAAGGAGAGGAAGAGGCCCAGGGCCAGGGCTATGAGAGCGCCTAAGCCTAGCACTATGTACATGATAAACGCCGTGCGGTTGGCCAGGGCGGTATTGTCCTCGGCGGTCTGGTGCGCGAAGCCTATCTTGGAGTCAACCATGGCCTCGAGCTGGGCGCGAGCCTCTTGGGCAAGGGTGAGGCCCTCGCCGCTTAACAGACGATCTGCCTGGGCCATATCGCCGCGGTCGCCGGCGGCCATGGCTGCTTCGCCGACCTTGTAGTAGTCAGCCCAGCTCTTCATGAAATCGTCGAAGAGCTTTTTACCCTCCACGCTGAAAAGCAGGGCGTCGTACGCGCTCGCGTTCGTCTCCAGCTTAGCCTTCAGCTCGAGGATGGTCGCCCGCGCCTTGGCTTTGTCCTGGCTCGTTTCCTTGCCCAGGTAATCGCGCACGTTTATGCGTACGCGCAGGAAGGCTTCGGTCATTTTTGCTAACTGGCCTAAGGGCACGGTCATGTTTTCAAAGAGGTAGGTGTCCGCCTCGTCTATCGTATACATATTGCTTACGCCGAATACGCCTATCGCTATGGCGATAGCGGCCACCGCCACGAAGCCGAGTATGAGTTTAGCGGCGATTTTCATAATTATCCTCCGTAAAATAGAGAACCAGGCTGGGTATGGGGGCAAGGTAAGGCTTGTCCGTTATGTAGTAGTATTATTCAAAGAAATTTGGAATGAAAGAGAAAATGGATAATTTAGTTAAAAAAGATAGCTTAATAGGGGTATAGATACGAGGGATAGCAGGGTGGACACGAAAACCAGGCCGCTCGACGTGGCCAGGTCCCCGCCATATACCCCCGCGAGTATGGTCGTGTTGGCCGCCACGGGCATGGCGGCTATGAGCACGGGTACCGCGAGCTCCAGGCCGGAAAGCCCGAAGGCGCGGGCGATGAAGAAGACTATGAGGGGATGAAGGGCAAGGCGATAGATCACGGTCATCCATAGCCTGGGATTGGCAAATACCGAGCCGAGCTTCGTGGCTGACAAAATGGCCCCTATAAGCACCATGGCCAGGGGCGTGGTGGTGCCTCCGAGCAGCTCGAGGGCGGAATAGAATGGTTCCGGCACGCGCAATGACGAAAGGAAGAGCGCGAAGCCGATGAGCGCGGCCGTCACGGCGGGATTGAAGAGGGCTTTGAGCGTCGAGGAAAGAGCCGAGCGTACACTCCTCGGGGCCGCGGGGCTATCTTCGCCGCCCAGGCCGCGTATGAGCACGATGCCTACGGAGAACGCCAGTACCTGGAAAGGAATGTTGTATATCGCCACGATAAACAGGCTGTCCCGCCCCAGGACCGATTCGGCTACGGGGAAGCCCATGAAGCCGACATTGGAAAAGCACATGGCGAAACGGTGTACGCCTTTTTCGTCGCGCGGGGCTTTTTTATAGAACGCGCTCAAGCCATAGGCCAAAGGGAAGGAACTCACGTATATCAGGAGCGATAAGGCGAGCACGCGGTATGCCTGGTCGCGCAGTTCGGGGCTAAAGGGTTGCTGCATCGAAACGAGGACCAGGGCGGGCAGGGTAAAGTCCAAAAGGAATCGCGAAAGGCTGCCTACGGTAGCGCCTTTCAGTATGCCGGCCCTGCCTGCGGCAAAGCCCGCGGCCACGAGGAGGAAGAGGACGAGGCTCTGGCTTACGGAGGGCGGCAGGGGCGGCATCAGTCGATAGTCGGCGCGGGCTTCCGCGCGCCTTCCGGCGCCTGCCGCGG
>JBGSKZ010000750.1:0-3525 GCA_041741035.1 Treponematales bacterium | reverse complement strand
TCGCCGCGCTCGGCTTCGCCGGCTCCGCGCTGCTCGCGGCCGCGCTTACTGGAGCCTATTTCGCCGCGCTGCTCACGCTCTGGGGCGTCGCGATCGCGCCTTTCGCTCGCCTCTCCTCGTCGAGCTTCGTCATAACGCTCGCTCTCGCCGGCGCGTCGCTCTTAACGGCCATTAGCTGGCGCCGCTTGCGGCGCGGCGCTCCACGCCGCCAAAGCCGGAGGCGGCTTTAGGGCGTTACCGTATCCAGGGCAAGTTCGGCCATGGCGCAGAGGCTCGTCTCCCGTTCGGCGGCGCTCGTCGCCTCGCCTCCCACGATGCTGTCGCTTATAGTGAGTATGGCCAGGGCCTCGGCGCCGAACTTGGCGGCCAAGGTGTAGAGCTCGGCCGCTTCCATCTCCACCGCCAGCACGCCGAAGCGCGCCCAAAGCTTCCACTGCTCGGAATCTTCGCCGTAGAACGAATCGCTGGAGAGTATCGGCCCCACCGCCGCCTTGAGCGAGCGGCTCGCCGCCAGGCGGTAGGCCTTTTCGAGCAGGGCGAACGAGGCGCTCGGCGCGTAGTCCATGCCCTTGAAGCGTATGCGGTTGATGTTGGAGTCGGTGCAGGCGCTCTGCGCGAGCACGATGTCGCGCAGCTTGAGATCTTCCCGTATGGAGCCGCAGGTGCCTACCCGCACGAGCTTCTTTACGCCGTATTCCCGCAAGAGCTCGTTAACGTATATCGAGTGCGAGGGCATGCCCATGCCCGTGCCCATGACGGATACTCTCTGGCCTTTATAGCCGCCGGTATAGCCGAACATGTTACGCACCTTGTTGAATAGCACGGGATTCTCCAGGTAGTTCTCGGCTATGAATTTGGCGCGCAGGGGGTCGCCGGGCAGGAGTATCGCCTCGGCTATGGCGCCTTTCTGCGCTTCGATGTGTACGCTCATCGCTATTCTCTCCTTATGTTGTAAGCCGCCTCGGCGCTATCGGCCGAGGCGCTCAGCTTTCTATGAAAGGCTTGGAAAGCAGTTCCGCTATGGACGCGCCATACGACGCCAGGAGCGCATAGTGCTTGTTCGGCAGCACGTACATGCTCAAGGCCCTGCCGTCGGCCAGTACCAGGCGCAGGGCGCAGCTGTCTTTTGCCGCGCCCATGCTCACCCTGCTGTAAGGGTCGGACGAGGAAAGCGCCTCCGCCTCCGAATCCAGTTCTATGGATGCCAGCTCGGCCAAGTCCACGGCCCAGCTCTTTGCCAGTATGAGTATGCCGAAGCGCCGCCTGAGCTCGCCGCGGCCGCGGTCGAATATCCACCGCTCCTCGTTGAGGGCGGCCAGGCCTATGACTATGGCGAACATGACGATGAAGGGGGAGCCCGGCCCCAGGGTAGCCCGCAGCACGAGTATGAGGGCGGCGCCAAGGCCGAGGTATAAGGCTCGTGCCTTGGGGGCCAAGCACAGTTCGATGCGATCGGCGGCGGGCCGCTTGAGCCGCGGAGGGAAGCTTAGGAGGCTCATGGCAGTTCCTTGCCTATGGTGTGCAGATAGGGGCCAAGCTCGGGCAAAAGGCGTATGGTGGGCAGGCCGGTGGCTCCGTGCCTCCCGCTTTCGTCTATAAGCACGCCATGGCCGCCGCGCTCTCTAAAGCCCCGCACGTAGCGGGGCACGTCGTCGACGAAGAGGGTTTCGCCGGGCTTGGCGCCGCAATCGGCCCGTACCGCGGCGAGCACCTTATCCACGGCCTCGACGTGCGGCTTGCCCCGCAGGCCGTTGAAGCGTATGTCAAAGACGATGCGGAACCTGCCCTCTATGGCGAGCCTCCGCAGCACGCGGTCAGCGTGTTCCATGGGAGCGTTGGTGAATATGTATTTATGGTGAGGCAGGGAATCCAGGAAAGCCGCGAGACCTTCGTCGGGATGCAGCGCCTCTTCTTCGCCTTCGGGGTGCACGTAGCCGAAGTAGTCGTCGGGGTCGTTGAAACCGTGTTCCGCCATGAGCCACTCGAGGGTGGTCCCGTAGGCCGGCATGCGCTCGCGCCTCAGGGCTATGGCCTCTTCAAGGGTCAGGCCGAGAAGGCGCGCGCTGTAGTCGTTCATGCGCAGGATTATGTCGTCTTCCATACGCGCGCTCGCCGGATAAAGGGTATTGTCCAGGTCAAAGAGCAGGGCTTGTATCATAGGCTAGTCATACCATAGCCGGGGGCATAAGCGTAAGGCCATGGCGATCCGGGCGCTACGCCGACGCATGAAACGCCGCCCGCGCCGCCGAAAAAACCTCGCAGGGCACCCGCGCCGCCGAAAAACCTCGCCGGGCGCCTGCCGCCGTAGGAAACGGCCGCCGGGCACTGAGGGGACTTAGTCCTCCTGATCCTTCGAGAGCCGTATATAGTAGCCGGCGCAGGACTCGAATTCCTCCATCCTGTCGTGGAGCGCCTTAAGTTGCCCGGAGGCGCGATCGAGGTCTCCGTTCTTGCTCGCGTCCTCCAATTCCTTGGCCGCGTCGCCTAAGGCCTTGGCGCTGAGGTTCCAGGACGCGCCTTTAATGGAATGGGCGGCTTCCCGTATGGATTTCGCGTCGCTGGCCGCTATGGACGCCTCTATCTCTGAGAGCTGCGTCCTGGTCTTCGTTATGAAGCGGCCGAGCAGGTCGATGACCGTGGTCCGCTTGCCCAGGAAGGTGTCCACGAGCGCGGCAAAATCGAACACCGAGGAGTCCCAGAGATGCCGCTCGGATACCGGGGCCGCCGTTTGGGGCGGCTCTTCTATGGCCAGGGTCTTGTTCGCCCAGAAGCCCAGCATGGTCTCCAGGTCCTTGCGCTTGAAGGGCTTGACCAGGACGTCGTTCATGCCCACCGCTATGCATTTGTCCCGCTCTCCCTTGACCGCGCTGGCGGTGACCGCGATGATGGGCTTCGTGTAGCCGCGCCTGCGCAATTCCCTCGCCGCCTGGTAGCCGTCCATAGTGGGCATGAATATATCCATGAGCACGAGATCGTAATCGTGGAGGCCGTAGAGCTCAAGGGCCTTCTCGCCGTCCGAAGCCACCGCCACCTCGCAGCCCAGCTTCTGGAGCAGCGTCTTAAAGAGTTCCTGATTGACCAGGTGGTCTTCGGCTAAAAGCACGGAAAGGCCTAAGCGCGGGCCATCCGCGGCTTTTGACGGCTCGGATTCGGGGCCCTGCGCGCTATCCTCGTCAGCGGGCGGCAGGTCCACCTCGTCGCTCAGGGCTATCCTGAGCACTTCGTAGAGCTCGTCCGGATCTATGGGCTTGGCCGCGTAGCCGTTGAACCACTGCAGGAGCTTCATCTTGGCCTCCGGGCCAATGGCTCCCTCCGGGGCTATCAGGACGAGCCTGGTGGCGTTGATCATTTTATCCGCGGTGATTTCGGCCGCCAGGCGCCAGCCGTCCATGCCCGGCATGTTCTGGTCTATGAGGCAGGCGGCATAAGGCTTGCCTGCCGCCGCGGCGCGCTTAAGCGCGGCTAGGGCCTCCTCTCCGGATACCGCGCCGTCCGCCAGGAGGCCGAAGCCCGAGGCCACGCGGA
>JBGSKZ010000749.1:0-2474 GCA_041741035.1 Treponematales bacterium | reverse complement strand
ACCGCCCCATGAAAGGAAGAGCCCATGAACAAGCGAAGCTTGGTGTTTTTTTTACTGTGTATAGCCGCCGCGGCAACGTACGCGCAGACGGCCGATCCCCGCGTAGGCAAGGCCCTCGATGCCGCTGAAGTCGTCTATGACATCAACGATAGCGGAAACTTCGTGGTGAGCTATGAGATCAACGGCAATCCCGAACGTTCCCATAGCGTGTACGTGATATCGGAGACCGAGACCTACGAGGAGCTTGAGATACGCGAGCTTTGGGGCGTGGGCGCCGTGCTCGACGACTACCCCGACTACGACATGCTCGCGGCCATGCTCGAACAGAACGCCAGCATAAAGATAGGCTCCTGGGGCATGGAGTATGGCGAGGCTGAAGTATACCTGCTCTACATGATCAAGGTACCCGCCTCTCTCAGCGGCACGGAGCTGGCCAACCTCATATACTTCGTGGCGGAGGTATGCGACGAGTTCGAGGAGGAATACGTAGGCGACGACCTGTACTAGGCGTGCGCCGGCCTACGGTGTCAAAAAGCAGCCCGGGCCTTAGCGCGCCCGGGCTTTTTCGTCGACCGCTTAGGCTCCCTTGACGGCCCGGGCAAGCTCCCGGCCCCGTTCGCGCAGGAGCTTCAGCGTGTCCTCGTCGGCGGAGCCGGCCCATTCCACCGGCTCTATGCAGTCCCATTTGAGGGGGGCTATCTTGGCCTCGTATTCCTTTTTCGCGCCGCCCACCCAGCCCCAGCTGCCTATGCGCAGGGCCTTGCGGCTCCACACGTGCTTGCGCTCGAACAGGTCCAGCACGTAGGCCATGGGCGGGAACATCTTGTACTCGTAGGTGGGCATGGCTATCAGTATGCCCGCGCTCTTATAGGCGTCCGCCAGCACGTAGGACACGTCCTCGTTGGGCACGCGGTGCAGCGAATAGGGCACGCCCTCGTCTTCAAGGCCCTTAAGCGCCGCCTGCAGGCCCTTCTCGGTATTGCCGTACATGGAGCCCCACACCACGCATACTTCCTTTTCCTGCGGGCCTTCCATGTAGCCCGCGTACTTGGCGTAGCGCTCTATGATGCGCTGCGGCTTCTCCCGGAAGATGATGCCGTGGCTCGGGGCCACCACCTTGATGTCCAGGGCGGAGAGCTTCTGTATGGCCTTCTTTACGAAGAGGCTGAAGCTCGACACGATATTGGCGTAATAGCGCAGGCTCTCCGCCTCGAAGAAGGCATGGTCCTCAGCGTAGTATTCGTCGTCGAAGAGGCGGTTGCCCAGCTTACCGAAGCCGCCGAAGGCGTCGCAGGCGAAGAGCACGCCCGACTCAGGCTCGAAGGTGACCATGGTCTCGGGCCAGTGTACGTTGGGTATCTCTTCGAATTGGAGGCATACGCCGCCCAAGTCCAGAACGTCGCCGGACTTAACCGCGCGGAGGCCGTCCTCGAATTTATAGAAGCTTTTTACCAGTTCCACGCCCTTGGCCGTGGCCAGTATCTCTACCCCGGGGTTCTGCTTCTTGAACTCGGCCAGCCAGCCCGTATGGTCGGGCTCCAGGTGGTTGAGGATTAGGTAGTCTATGGAATTTATGCCCACGCCCAGGCTATCAAGCTGCGCCTTGAGCTTGTCGGCAGCGCCGCTCCAGTCCCGCACCAGGTCGATAAGGGCTACCTTCTCGCCCTTTACCAGGTAAGAATTAAGCGATACGCCGTCGGGTATGGGCCATATGCCCTCGAACAGGTCGTCGGTCTCGATATCCGCGTGCAGAGCCCATATCTTCTCGCTGATCTTGGCTGCTTTCATCGTTGAACGCTCCTTTGTACGCCATGATAATCCGGTCCAAGTATAACTATAGTACCCTTTTTTACCAATACTGCAATGGCGTATTTTCAAGGACCGCCGCGGCCCGGCGATAGCGCGCGGCCTAGCCGCTCTTGCGCGGAAGGCCGAAGCCGCGCTATGAATGGAGTCTCGTATATTGAGGAGCGACTATGGATATATTCGACCTGCGGGGCAAGGCGGCTATCGTTACCGGGGGCAATAAAGGCTTGGGGCTCGGCGTAAGCGAAGGCCTGTGCGAGGCCGGCGCGGCGGTTGCCATCGTCGCCTCGAGCGACAGCGTACACGAAGCCGCCCGGGAGCTTACATCCCGCGGCCACAAAGCCTTTGGCGTCCAAGCCGACCTCGCCGACCGGGAAAGCCTGGAACGGGGCTTCAGCCAAGCCCTGGCGCTCTTGGGCGGCAGGCTCGATATACTGGTAAACAACGCCGGCATACAGCGCAGGGCGCGCTGCGAAGACTTCCGGCTCGAGGATTGGGACGAGGTGCTGAAGCTGAACCTCTCTGCGGTGTTCCAGGCCTGCCAGTTGGCGGGCCGCCTCATGCTGGCGCAGGGCGGCGGCAAGATCATCAACCTCGCCTCCATGCTGAGCTTCTTCGGCGGCTTCACCGTGCCCGCCTACGCGGCCAGCAAGGGCGGCGTGGCCCAG
>JBGSKZ010000748.1:0-4825 GCA_041741035.1 Treponematales bacterium | reverse complement strand
GCGCCAGGCAAAGCGAGCGCGGCCGCTTCGCGGCCATACTGCTGGACGCGCCCTGTTCGAGCGAGCGCCACGTGCTGGCAAGCGGCAAGGCGCTCCAGGAGTGGAGCCCCGCGCGGGTTAAGTTCCTCGCGCAGCGCCAATGGTCGCTCCTATCCAGCTGCTTCCTCCTGCTCGCCGACGGCGGCTCCCTCGTGTACGCCACCTGCGCGCTTTCGCCCGCCGAGAACGACGGGCCCATGGCGCGGCTCTTCAAGAAATACGGGGATAGCGCCGTTTTAGACGCTATCGAGGACGAAACGGCGCTCGGCGCGGGCCGGGCGGAACGGAGCGAGTTCGGCCTCTTTTACGCGCCTGACAGGGCCGAGGGTGCCGGCCCCCTCTATATTGCGCGCATACGCAAGAGAGGCTGAATTCCCCCAGGCCCTCGAGCCCGCGCTTTAAGCCCCCAAGGCTAGCGCCTTAAGGATCAATCCTCCTTGAGGTCCTCGGTCTTGCCGCCTTTTGAGCGAAACGCGGCCTCTTTGGCGTCAATGGCGCTTTCGAGCTCCTGTATGCGGGCAAGGGTTTCGCGTATGGCGGGAGAGTCCTTGGATACGGTAAGCTGCCCCTTCTCTATGAGCACTTCGTATACTTCCGCGCCTAATTTGGCGGTTAGCTTCTGCGCCTGGCTGCGGAGCTGCAGGACCTCCATCTTGAGTACGCCGAGTTCGCCCCACTGCTGGGCCTTATCGCCTACCTTGGACAAAATATCCTTGGACGCGCTCATGCCCTGCTCTACGAATTGCTTGATATTGTCGGAAAATGCCATGTACTCCACCTCCCTGATCGATAAAAATGCTTGCTATAATTTCTCCCTCTTTTCGATAAAAGGCAAACGATTCTTTAAGCCCCCATTGCTTGGCGGCCTGGCTCTTTTGCAAATAGCCGGTTTTTTCTCTTTATATATTGACAGTAAGCCAAAACGGTACTATATCCTGTATGGCGTTACTCTATGAGCTACAAGAGCTTGTATAGTGGCACTGCAAGAATTGTACCAAGCTTGAGCTCCGCGCGCTTTTTTTTTCGTTTCCTGGAGGATTTAATACATGAGATGCCCCCACTGCCTGTCTATGGACGATAGGGTAATCGATTCGCGTACCCTGGCAAATGGAGAGAGCATACGCCGGAGACGGGAATGCCTGTCTTGCGGCTTTCGATTCACCAGTTACGAACGCATAGAAGAGAAGCCCCTCATGGTCGTCAAGCGCGATAACAGGCGCGAACCCTACGACCGGGCCAAGCTGGAGCGCGGCATACAGAGGGCCCTCGAGAAGCGTCCCGTTTCCCAGATGACCATCGAGAATATCCTTAACGAGATAGAGGATGAGGCCGCCATGGTGGGCAAGGGCGTTAACGAAGTGCCTTCGTCCGCCTTAGGCGAGATGACCCTGCATATGCTCTACGACTTGGACAAGGTGGCGTATATACGCTTTGCCAGCGTGTACCGCAAGTTCGAGTCCATGGACGAATTCATCCATGAAATAGAGAGCCTTGAGACGGCGCGGGAGGGAGACTAGGCATGGCCGGCAATCAGGACGTGTTTCCCGAGTGGCGTAATTTCCTGGGTTCCGACGAGGGATCCGGCCGTTTCGTCGCCAAGCGCTCGGGCTCCATAGAGCCCTATGACCGGGAGCGCATAAGCAGGGCCCTGGATAAGGCTTTCATGGCCGTCAATGGCGTGTCCGACCGCGAGCGGGTGGAGCGCGTCTGCGCCGAGGTGGAGTCCCGGCTCGCCCTCCTCATGGCCGGCCGCCATCAGAATTCCATACCTGCCATCGAGGAAATCCAGGATATCGTGGAGCTCACGCTCATCGAGGCCAAGGAGGCCGAGGTGGCGCGCGCCTACATACTTTACCGCGCCAGGCGCGAAGCCGTGCGCGACGCCCAGCGCCTCATGCTCGACATAAACAGCACGATGGACGGCTACCTGGCCCAGGTGGACTGGCGCGTCAAAGAGAACGCCAACGTCAACTACAGCCTCGGCGGCCTCATACTGCACAACTCGGGCTCCGTTACCGCCAATTACTGGCTCAAGAACATATACGGGCAGGACATAGCCGAAGCCCACCGCAACGCCGACTTCCATATACACGATCTGTCCATGTTCTCCGGCTATTGCGCCGGCTGGTCGTTGCGCCAGCTCATAGCCGAGGGCTTGGGCGGCGTACCCGATAAAATAACGAGCGCGCCGGCCAAGCACCTATCCACCCTGGTGCAGCAGATGGTCAATTTTCTGGGCATCCTGCAGAACGAGTGGGCGGGAGCCCAGGCTTTCTCGAGCTTCGATACCTACATAGCCCCCTTCGTCAAGCTTGACGCCTTGAGCGAGGAGGACTTGCGCCAATGCATACAGTCCTTCCTCTTCGGCGTGAATACGCCCAGCCGCTGGGGCAGCCAGGCGCCCTTCACAAACATCACCCTGGATTGGACCTGCCCCCCGGACCTTAAAGACAGGCCGGCCGTGGTGGGCGCAAAGGAACAGGCCTTCAGCTACGGCGACTGCCAGCCTGAAATGGACATGGTAAACCGCGTGTTCATAGAGCTCATGCTCGGCGGCGACGCGGACGGCAGGGGCTTCCAATATCCCATACCCACCTACAACCTTACCAAGGACTTCGATTGGGACAGCCCCAACGCGCAATTGCTCTTCGAGATGACGGCCAAGTACGGCACGCCGTATTTCCAGAACTTTATCAATTCGGACCTGGACCCCGGAGACGTGCGTTCCATGTGCTGCAGGCTGCAGCTCGATAAGCGCGAGCTCCGCAAGCGCGGCGGCGGGCTCTTCGGCTCGGACGAGCTTACCGGCTCCATAGGCGTCGTCACCCTCAACCTGCCGCGCCTGGGCTACCTGTCGCAGGGCAAGGGCGAATTCTACCGCCGGCTGGACCGACTCTGCGATCTGGCCGCCAAGAGCCTATCCATAAAGCGCAAGGTGTGTTCCCGCCTCCTTCAAGGCGGGCTCTTCCCCTATACCAAGCGCTACCTCAAGAATTTCGACAGCCACTTCAACACCATAGGGCTGGTGGGCATGAACGAGTGCGCGCTCAATTTTATGGGCAAGAGCATAGCCGAGCCCGAAGGCAAGGCTTTTGCCGAAGAGCTGCTCGACCACCTGCGCAAGCGCATGGCCGACTACCAGGAGGATACGGGCGAGCTTTTCAACCTCGAGGCCACGCCCGCGGAGAGCACCTCCTACCGCCTGGCCAAGCACGACAAGACGCATTACCCGGAGATCATAACCGCGGGCACGGACGAGCCCTATTATACGAATTCCACCCAGCTGCCCGCCGATTATACCGAAGACCTGTTCGACGCCCTCGATCACCAGGAATCGCTGCAGAGCCGCTATACGGGCGGCACGGTCTTCCATATGTTCCTAGGCGAGGCCGTGGACGACTGGCGCGCCTTGCGCGACCTGGTGCGGGCGGTAGCCAGCCGTTACCGCATACCCTATTACACGGTATCGCCCACCTTCTCGGTATGCCCCGTGCACGGCTACATTTCGGGCGAGCATTTCAACTGCCCCAAGTGCAAGGCCGAGAAGGAAGCCCGCATACGCGAGGAAATAGCTATTTTGGAAAAAGAATTGGCCGGCTCATGACAGGCTCCGGCATAAGTAAAATTTCTGGTTCTGGGAACTCTGGGAGGGGAACTATGGACGTACGGGGGGCGGGCGAGGCCAGGCTGGCCGAGCTCAAGGGTCAACTTCTGTCGGCGCAGGGAACGCCGACCGAGGTGTACAGCCGCATCGTGGGCTATTACCGGTCGGTGCGCAATTGGAACGCGGGCAAACGGGAGGAGTTCGGCAGGCGCAAGGAGTACAGCTTCCCTCAGGCGCCGGTATGGGAAGCCCCCGTGGACGCCGAGAGGGAAGCCGGCGCCGCGGCGAGTGCGCCCGCGACCCCGCCTTACGGGCCGGCGGCCCCGCTTCATAGCGCCATGGCAAGGCGCGGCGAGGAGAGGCCTCGGCCGGTTTCCTATATCCTGTTCACCAGGACCAGTTGCCATCAGTGCCCTCCCGTGCGGGAGTATATGGCGGGCACGCGGCTCCTGGGGCAGGTCGTGGACGTGGACAGCGACGAAGGCCCGGACCTGGCGCGAGCCTACGAGGTGATGGCCACGCCCACCGTCGTGCTCCTTGACGCGGACGGAGAAGAAGTGGCGCGGGGCTATACGCGCTCCCAGCTCATGGCGCATGTAGAGCCGATGGCGGAAGCGAGTTACGCATAGCGCTCGGCTCTAGGCCCGAGCCCCGCGCGGGCCTGCTTAAGACCAGCCTCATAGACTTTCCCGGCAGGGTGTCGGCCGTAGCCTTCCTGCCCGGCTGCAATCTTCGCTGCCCCTATTGCCATAACGCCGGGCTCGTGCTCGAGCCCGAGAAGGCGGGTCTGACGTCATGGCCCTTAATTCTACGTCACCTCGAGCGCCGCCGAGGCCTGCTTAGCGGCTTCGTCTTATCGGGCGGCGAGCCCTGCCTGCACGCGGGCTTGCCCGGCCTGGCCGACCAGGCCCGCTCCCTAGGCTACGCCGTAAAGCTGGATACCAACGGCACCCTGCCGGACGCCATAGCCCCGGTGGGGGCCGATTATGTAGCCCTGGACATTAAGTGCTCCTTTGGCCGTTACGGGCGGCTGTCGGCTTGCGCTGCCTCTGACGAAGCCGCCGCCGGTGAAGCCTCCACCTTCTCCGGCGGGGCCGAAGGGGCCGCCGCCTTCGACGAAGCCGCCGCCTCCAACGAAGCCGCCGCCTCTGACGAAGCCGCCGCCTTCGACGAAGCCGCCGC
>JBGSKZ010000747.1:0-3054 GCA_041741035.1 Treponematales bacterium | reverse complement strand
GCGGCCGAGGCGGGCGTGGCCGGGCTCTTCGGCCCGGGCTACGCCGTGCGCTTCGTGCTCAACGGCACAGGCGCCAATGTGTACGCCTTAGGCTGCCTGGCCGGCCACGGCGACGCCGTGTTCTGCGCGGACTGCGCGCACATCGTCGTGGACGAGACCGGCGCGCCAACAGCCGTAACCGGAGCCCAGCTCGTGCCCCTGCCCACGGTAAACGGCAAGCTGGATCCGCATGCCGTGGCCGAGGCCATAGCCGACTATGGCAATATGCACAAGCCCGAGCCGAGGGTGCTGTCTTTAAGCCAGCCCACCGAGCTGGGCACCGTGTACAGCCGCGAAGAGCTGGCCGCATTGGCCGACCTTGCCCACGAGCACGGACTCTTCCTGCACATAGACGGAGCCAGGCTCTCCAACGCCGCCGCGGCCCTGGGCGCAGGCGCTACGGAAGGTTTGGGCGGTACCGGGCTACTCCGCGCCGCCGTGGCCGACGCCGACGCCATATGCTTCGGCGGCACCAAGAACGGCCTCATGTTCGGCGAGGCGGTGCTCTTCAGCCCCAACGCCCTGCCCAAGCTTCGCGACACCCTGAGGCTGCGCAAGACCAGGCTGCAGCTGGCCAGTAAGATGCGCTACATAGCCGCTCAGTTCCGCGAATACGCTAAAGACGGGCTCTGGGAGCGCAACGCTCGCCGGGCCAATGACATGGCCGCCAGGCTGGCCTCGGGCGTGGCTCGCCTGGGGCTTAAGCCCTGCTACCCGGTGGACACGAACGCCGTATTCGCGCGCATACCCGCGCCGGTGGCCGAAGTCCTGCGGGCCAAGCGTTTCTTCTACGACTGGGAAGGCGGCATAGTGCGCTGGATGGCCAGCTGGGACACGAGCGAAGCGGACGTGGACGGCTTCCTTCTAGACCTTGAGGCGGCCCTAGGCGCCTACCGCGCGGGCCGTAAAAACCTTAAGGAACGAGAGAACGCCGAGGAAAGCGAGTTATCCCGCCGCCTCGCCCAAGGAAGGGCCTTCCTAGCCTCTGGCTGGAAGGACGTAGACGCCTTCCTAAGCGACCAGGCCTTAGGCCGCCAGGCTCCGCCCCTCTGCGTTGAGCCTACTGCCGGGCAAAGCGTCGTCGCCCTGCCCGAGCCCCTCGCCTCAAGCCTGGGCTCGGCATCCTTCCGCGATATAACGAGCTCCCGCAAGAGCAGGAGAAGCTTCAGCGACGCGGCTTTGAGCCTGGACGAGCTATCCTTCCTGCTGTGGGCCGCCGCGGGCGTGAAAGACAAGGAAGCCGCCAATAAAGCCGGAGCCAAGGTGGCGTTCAGGACCGTACCCTCTGGAGGCTGCAGGCATCCGCTTGAGCTCTATGCCTACGCCAGGCGCGTTGACGGCTTAAAGCCGGGACTCTACCGTTATCTGGCCAAGGACCATAGCCTGGTTCTGGTATCGGCGGGCGCGGGAGCCAAGGCCGACGAGGCTTTCGACGGGGCCTTGGGAGGGCAGCTATGGAATAGCGCCGTGGCCTTCGCCTGGACGGCCCTGCCCTACCGCAGCGAGTGGCGCTATACCGTGGCGGCCGCCAAGCTCGTGCTCCTGGACGCGGGCCATGCCTGCCAGTCGCTCTACGGCGCCTGCGAGGCCCTGGGCTTAGGCACCTGCGCCTTGGCCGCCTACGAGCAAGACAAGCTGGACGCGGCGCTCGGCGTGGACGGCGTCAACGAATTCGCCGTGTATGCCGCACCCGTGGGCAGGCCTCAAAAGGCTTAGCCGGCCAGCCTCGCCACCCTGTTCCGCCCCTCCGACTTGGCCAGGTAGAGGGCTTGGTCGGCCTCTTGAAGCAGATCGGAGGGGGTCATGCCCGGCACGTACTGGGCTACCCCAAGGCTGATGGTGAGGCGGCGCCCGTCCGCTCCGGCGCGTATGCCCGCTTCGATGGCCGCGCGTATGGACTCGGCGAGGCCGAGGGCGGAATCGGCGTCCGTGTGCGGGCAGATAATGAGGAATTCCTCGCCGCCCCAGCGCCCGCAACTGTCGATGGAACGCAGCCGGGAACTCAGGGTATCCGCCACGGCTTTAAGGATGCGGTCGCCCTCCTGATGCCCGTAGTCGTCGTTCACGCCCTTGAAGTGGTCTATATCCGCCATGATGAGGGATAGGGGCGAAGAGTAGCGGCCCGCCCTGTCGCACTCCCGCGCCAGGGCCTCGTCTATGGCCCTGCGGTTCGCCAGGAGAGTGAGGGGATCGTTGCGCGACAAGCGCTCCAGTTCCGACTGCCTGGCTTCTAGCAGCTCGAGCGTCGCCGCAATAGTCTTGGACATATCGACGAGGGCTCCGGCTATCTGGGCTATCTCAGGGTCGGCTGCGGAGATAAGCGAGGAACAGCGCTCCCTCAGGGCCGAAAGCGGCATTTCGCGCCGCGCGTAAGAGGCTAATGCCGAGCTGAGCCTGCCGAAAGGCTTAAGGCTATTCACGAGCACTACCGTTATGGCGAGCGGCAGGACGAGGAGCAGTATCAGGGCCATGGCTATGGACGCGTTCATGGCGGCCCGAAGTTCGTTCTCAAGCGGGCTGGGCGGAAAACGCAGCGCGAGCGTCGCCGCGCTGCCCAGTTCGGTATCCAGGACCGGTCCCGCCAGCCAGCCTTCGCCCTGCGCTTCTGAGAGCGGGAAGAAGAGCTCCACACCCGTCTCCAAAGCCAGGCTGGAGAGGAAAACCCCGGATAAATTCTTGCCCGTCACCACGTAGCCCACCCGCTTATCCCCATAGAGATACACGGGCAGGCCGTAGGCAAGATAGTGGCTGCCCCTGGCGCTTACCACGCCTTCGTAGGATTCCAGGCCATTGGCCATGGCCATGAAGGCCGGATGCGCGCTATAGGAATCGCCGAAGGAAAACTCGTCGTGGCCCCTGGCCAGTACGGTCCCTTCGAGGTCGGTGAAGAGTATGGTATCGAGGTCGCTGCCCAGGAAAGCCGCGGCCCAACGGTAGAGGAAATCCGCGTCCGACTGCAGTATGGCGCTAGCCGTCTCGCTCGGGGCGGAGAGCACCCGGGCCGCCTCGCGCGAG
>JBGSKZ010000746.1:0-4223 GCA_041741035.1 Treponematales bacterium | reverse complement strand
GCGCTCGCCAGGGGCGTTTGTACCGCGACGGCGGAAGGCGAGCCGTCAGGCGCGGCCTCCCGCCGGAGTCGGTACGAAGCGCCCCGTTTAGGGACGCGCCGCCTTAAGGCGGCGTCGTCCCTAAACGGGTTTCATCGTTGGAAAAAGGATTACGTCGCGTATGCTGTACGCGTCGGTGAGGAACATGATGAGCCGGTCCACGCCTATGCCCATGCCGCCGGTGGGGGGCATGCCCACCTCAAGGCTGGATATAAAGTCCTCGTCGAGCATATAGGCCTCGTCGTCGCCAAGCTCGCGCTCGCGGGACTGCTGCTGGAAGCGCTCGAGCTGCACGATGGGATCGTTAAGCTCAGAGTAGGCGTTGGCAAGCTCGCGGCCGTATATGAAGGCCTCGAAACGCTCGGTCATGGTGGGGTCGCCGGGCTTCTGCTTGGTGAGCGGAGATATGTCGGCCGGGTAGTCCATGATAAAGGTGGGCTGTATCAGGTGCTCTTCGGCGTACTTCTCGAAGGCCGCGTTCAGGATATCGCCCTTGGTGCAATCCTTGAGCTTCTTCTTAAGCTCGTGCTCGAGGCCGTGCTTCTTTGCGATTTCCTGCGCCTCGGCGTCGGTCTTCACGGCGCCGAAGTCCAGCTTGCCGTACTCCTTGACCGCGTCCACCATGGTAAGGCGGCGCCAGGGCGGGCTAAGGTCCAGCTCCGTGCCCTGGTACATGACCTTGGCGCTGCCGGTGGCCTTCTCCGCCGCGTAGGCCACCATGTTCTCGCAGAGCTCCATCATGTCCTTGTAGTCGGCGTAGGCCTGGTACAGCTCTATCATGGTGAACTCAGGATTATGGCGTATGTCTATGCCTTCGTTGCGGAAGTTCTTGCCCATGTCGTACACGCGCTCCATGCCGCCCACGATACAGCGCTTGAGATAGAGCTCGGTGGCTATGCGCAGGTAGAGCTGGAGGTTGAGCGCGTTTGACTTGGTGACGAAGGGACGGGCCGCGGCGCCGGAGGCTATGGTCGACAGTATGGGCGTATCCACCTCTATGTACTCGCGGCTGTCCAGGTACTCCCGTATGGCCTTGATGATGAGGGTGCGCTTCTTGAAGGTATCCATGACCTGCGGGTTCATGACGAGGTCGAGGTAGCGCCGCCTGTAGCGTATTTCCGGGTCCTTAAGGCCGTGGAACTTCTCGGGCAGGGGCTCGAGGGCCTTGGTGAGGAGCACCATGCGCTTGGCGTGCACGGATATCTCGCCGCGCCGCGTGCGGAATACGAAGCCTTCGACGCCCACGATATCGCCCACGTCCCAGGTCTTAATATGCGCGTAGGCCTCGTTGCCTAGAGCCTCCGCGTTCAGGTATATCTGGACGCGGCCGTCCCTATCCTGCAGGTCAACGAAGGCGGCCTTGCCTATATCGCGGAAGCTCATAACGCGGCCGGCTATCGATACGTCTTTATTCTCAAGTGCCTCGAAGTCGCGCTTAATGTCCGCGGAGTGGTGGCTATGGTTCCAGGTAAGCTGGGCGAAGGGGTCGCGGCCCTCGGCCTGCAGCTTGGCGAGCTTCTGCCGCCGTACCAACTGCTGCTCGGACAGGGCCTTGCTGGCGCTTTCCTCGTCCACGATCTCGTCGCCGCCGGCGACTGCCTTTTCTTGGCTCATAGTGCGTGCGCTCCTTCTCGGCATGACTGCGTAATCTATAGTAAGAAGCGGCATTGTACGCAAAAACTGGCCGTTTGGGCAAGCGCGGCGCGCTTGCGCCGGCTTCGCGACGCTAAGGCTCGGTAAGCATGATAATGACATTTATATATATACATCTTGACTTATTTGCAATAATGGCCAATGATAGAGAAGTCGATGGCCTACGCGCCCATACGGGAATGCAGCCACGACAGCCGGGCGATCCGGCACCTTTTCCAGGAGGAAATACATGAAGAAGTCAATACTTCTCTCGATGGCTCTCTTGCTCGTCTTCGTAAGCTTCGCGGCGGCCGCGGGCAGCAAGGAATACGCTCCCGCTACGGCCACCAAGTACTTCGTGGCCCACCAGGGCGGCTATGTCGGCGAAGCCACCGTCAGCGTAGACGGCAAGGGCATGGTAGTTGCGGCCAGCTTTGCCGAGTGGCAGGGACCGGGCGGCTGGGCCGAGAACAACTCCCCCGACGGCAAGAGCATCGTGGACGGCGCTATCGTGCGCACCCCCGATCCGCTCGCCAATACCACCAATGCCGACCCCGAGATCAAGGGCTACATGTTCTACATATACAACGTGCAGAACGGCCTTGGCGTGTGGTCCCAGTTTACCCCCGGCGCCGCCGGCTTTACCCGCCCCACCCGCCAATACGAGCGCGACTTTGAGGGCCTCATGGGCAACCCCATCCGCGCCGCCGCCTACGCGAAGGCCGCCCGCGACGATAAGCTCGTTAACGTTACCATCGACGGCCTCAAGGTTATCGTTGGCAAGACCGCCAGCAAGACCGTGCACTACGGCAACATGAACAAGGCCAACCCCAGCGCGAACTACATGCCCCTGAACGCCGGCTCTATCGGCTACCGCTACAACTACAAGGCGACCATCGACTTCTTCATGGCCAACCCCAACGCCGACTACAGCGCCTTCAAGACCCAGAAGGTTAAGGTAGCGCTCGTGGAGAACAAGGCCATAGACGCCAACGTTTCCGTAGCCGACTACACCGCGGCCGACGACACCGTGTACGTAGTAGCCGACGCCCTCACCGGCGCCACCTACTCCGACTTCCCCCACTACTCCCTCGAGCTCCAGGCCGCCTACAAGATGGCCCTGGCGGATCAGCGCATCGGCGCCGCCAAGAAGTAAGCTTTTCTAGCGAGAACATCCTTAAGTAACGATGCGGCCGCCCTTCGGGGCGGCCGTTTTTTCTTGCCCAGGCTAGCGGGCCGCAGTATCCTCTCAATATGAGTGATATTATCAGGATAGAGGGCCTCAGCAAGCGTTACGGCGCCGTCACGGCGGTGGACGACGTTACCTTCGGCATACCCGAAGGCATATGCTTCGGCCTGCTCGGCCCCAACGGGGCGGGCAAGACCACGACCATAGAAATCATGGAAGGCATAAATGCGCCGAGCTCCGGCCGCGTGCTCTTCCGCGGCGAGCCGATAAGCAGGGACTTCAAGAACCGCATAGGCATACAGTTCCAGACCACCGCCCTGCCGGAATTCATCACGGTTAAGGAAACGCTTTCGCTTTTCTCGTCTTTTTACGAGCGGCCCCGGCCCATGGCGGAGGTCATAAAGCTCTGCTCGCTTGAAGACATACTTTCGAGGGACAATCAGAAGCTTTCGGGCGGCCAGCGTCAGCGGCTCCTCCTGGCGCTCGCCATCATAGCAAAGCCCGAGCTGGTTTTCCTCGACGAGCCCACCACCGGGCTCGATCCCCAGGCCCGACGCAATTTCTGGGAATTGATAACCCGGATAAAAGCGGAAAAGACGACGGTGGTGCTCACCACCCACTACATGGACGAGGCTCAGATACTCTGCGACCAGGTCGCCATCATGGACCAGGGCAGGATCATGGCCATCGATACCCCCGCGGCCCTCCTCGACAAGCACTTCGACGGCGTGCTCATCAGGCTGCCCTACGACGGCTGCTGCCAGGACGAGCTTGCGGGCTTCGAAGGCCTCGTCACGCTGGAAGACAGCATAGAGCTGCAGACCTCAAACCTGGACAAGAGCCTCAAGAAGCTCCTGGCCGCAAAAGTAAACCTGGAAGGGCTGTCCATTCATAAACCCAATCTGGAAGACCTCTTCATCAAGCTCACCGGCAGCTCCCTCAGGGCGTAGGATAAGGATACCGATATGATCATTCGACAGTTTATCGCCCTGTTCAGCGCGCGCACCATGGAGTTCGTGCGGGACAGAGGCACGTTTATCTGGAATTTAACCTTCCCCGTTATACTCGTCTTAGGCATGGCCTTCGCCTTCTCCGGCGGCGACGACACCCTCTATAAAGTAGGCGTCATAGGCAGCGCCGACGAGAGCGTGCGCTTCGTAGGCATGGAGCAGATGCAAATCATAGCGTATGAGGACGCCGCCCTTGCCCGCGAAAAACTCGAGCGGCACCAGATCGACTTCCTCGTCGATTTCGGGCGGCGCGAGTTCGCTATTAACGAGGAATCCAACAAGGGCCGCTTCCTGCGCGAACTCTTCGTGGCCCAGGAAGCCGCCGCGCTCATGAGCGCCGCCCCCGGCGAGGC
>JBGSKZ010000745.1:0-49161 GCA_041741035.1 Treponematales bacterium | reverse complement strand
ACTGGGATTATCGAAAATCTATTCCAAAAATCCCTGGCGAGCACAATGACATCATCGTCTTTTTCTGGGGTGTTGTTATCATAGACCTCAATGATACCGCTTAAGTCCCATACCACATTAAATCGTATCGACTTAGCATTCTCGGGTATATATATGCCTTCAAAGGGAAGAAATATCGCCGCCATATTTCCGCTGCTCTTACTGAAGGGCAATCCAACCCCGTCAGGATCATGATCATCCCACATTTCAGGATGGCCGCTTATTCCGGGCAATATAGCTCTATAGGTAGTATTCGTTCGATACACGAACATAGAAACATCCGGCATATCTTGCCCTGGTAAATAGGAATCGATTATCGCTGGATAACTGCCAGGCTGAAGGTGGTAGAGCTCAAAATTAAACGTTGAGCCATTTTCGGCCTCAACATTCACGCCTACACGCAAGCTTAGCTCTCCCGCGTATTCAGGCATTTCAACTTCTATAGTATTATCAATTATAAAATCTCCCCCGACGGTTGCAGTACCGGTACCGTCCGAGGACGCAAAAAAGTAAAACAAATTATCATAAAACGTGCCCGCTGGTATGGGAACGAGAGGACTCAGTACATAGTTAGAAGTAAAATCAGCGTAGCATTGTGCCTTTATAGGGTCGTTGGGATCCGTTAGCGATAGAGGGTAATCTAGCTCGATTTCTAAAGAATCCGTATAGAGCATTATTTCATTTATCCACAGCTTAAAGATGCTCGGCGTATAGCTGGCGACTTTAGTACCGATTTTATCGTAAAA
Source organism: Treponematales bacterium (assembly GCA_041741035.1). Taxonomy (GTDB): domain Bacteria; phylum Spirochaetota; class Spirochaetia; order Treponematales; family UBA12059; genus UBA5200. Next base: position 48,376 of record JBGSKZ010000745.1, on the reverse strand, counting down.
ATCGGTGAATGGCGCTAAGGAAACATCCGGATCGGGTAAATCCATGGCCCTAATCGGCAGCTCTGCCTTCGTCGATCGATAGTCTGTGATGGAACGCGATACTTTGTCCGCGGAATCAATCCACGCAAACTCAGCGCTTGCCGTGCCTAGCCGGCCGAACGGTACGGGGCCACAGGATACTGAGAATATCACTGCTGTCATGAGCAGTGATAAAAACAAACGATATCTATATTTCATAAGGTCCTCGTAAACGTATATTTTACGCCAGCGCCAATGCCATAGGAGATAAACGTTTGATCAAGAGTAGCGCTGTAGGCCGCTAGAAGCTCCGCGCCTACCATAAAGGCGAGCTTAGGTGAAGAAGGCATGAGCTCAAAGAGCAGCCGAGCATGGCCAATACCACCTTCGCCATATACTAATAGATCGAAACTTGGTGCGAGGCGGAGGATGCTATTCAATCGAATCAGTCCGGAGAGCCCAAGTATGGCAGGTATTGATACAGTGCCTTCATCCATCGAGAATGCGGTACCAAGGCCAACAGTAAAAGCATGATATCCATTTTTCGCCCGCCCAAAGCCGTATTCCATCTTAACGCCTAGCTCAAAGAAACCTAATGGCAAGAGATAAGGCGTTGCCGCTAAATACCATGCGCTAGCATGTAAATGGGACAATACTTTCGCTTCGCTTATCAACTCAAGCGGAAGATTGACCTTAAGGAGACTTGAAGAAGGAATGAATGGACTTCCAAATACCAAAGCGCTCAGTTCTATGCCTTTGCCTTCACTAACTGTTTGACCATATGCACAGAATAAAGCGGTAGCAAGCAATAGCGCCAATATTATTTTTTTCAAATGAGGCCTCCACTAATGCCTCCAGTATACAAGAGGTATACTATAATACAAGCGGATTCCCGCCAACGGACAGTATGCTCTCGTCGAGGTAAAACGAATGGATCGCCATGAACAGCTCCCGTCACCGCGCGTTAAACCGGCGTTTAACCGGGTAGTTTTAGCGGTATCCGTTTCGGGTCGACCTCACGTAATTCCTTGCTAATTAAAGCAGCGTCCGAGGGGAATCCTCTCCAGCCTGGAAAGCTCAGCTATTTTTATATTAAACAATGATTTGCTTTGCTCTTGTCCATGCTGTGGAGAATATTGTTTCATTGTCCACGGCTTGTTCTGGTTTTTTTGGTTATAGTACCCAATTGATTGCCCAATGAAAAAAGCTCGTTGAGAATAGCAGCAACGATACCTAAATAAACAGGCAGATATCCAGTTAGCTGGAAGGTATCGCATGATAGTTACGCTCAAGTACATCCCCTTCTCAGTCGGCAGCTATAGATCTTGCATAATTTACAGAAATAGTGCATTTTAAATTGTATTATATGATTTTGATTATCATTATCATTTTCTTGGAGGTTATATGTCTACGCTTATACCGGGAATTGTCATCGGCTTTAGGGAGGGGCTCGAAGCTTTTCTTATCGTGGCCATCGCGCTCCGCTATCTTGAGAATTCAGGACGCCGAGAGCTTCGAACGCTAATCTGGATAGGGGCTATCGGCGGCATCGCCCTCTCTCTTGGCTTCGGCGTCGTTTTATTCAAGATCGCCGACGCGATCGGCGGTTTAAGCCAAACGAGCAAGCTTTGGGAGAGCGCTTCGAGCCTCCTAGCGCTTACGCTTGTCACGACATTTATCGTCTGGATGATGCGTCATGGATCCGATATGAAGAGCGCGGTGGAGAAAGGCATCGATGTAAAAAAACCGGGTGCGGGCCTGGTTTTGGTTATTCTCGCCATGGTTCTCCGTGAGGGAGTCGAAATATCTCTTTTCACCTTCGCCGGGACCTACCCGGTGCTAGGGATACTCTTGGGGATCATACTTTCCCTGGTTCTAGTTGTCCTGACCTTCATATCGCTTCTCAAAGTGCGCTTAGCAGTCATATTCAACCTGACGCTCGCTTATCTAATCTTGCAGGCGGGTTTCTTGCTCGGTTACGCCATTCATGAAGGCTTGCCGGCATTGCGCGACATAGGGTTGTTAAGCGCGACGAATCCGCTCTTCGCCAAGGCGTTCGACGTATCGAAGACGATCTTCGACCACAAGCAAGGCATACTGGGCATCCCGCTCTACGCTTTCCTTGGCTGGTATTCCAAGCCGGAATGGATTCAATTCATTGCGCAGTACTCGTATACTTTCATTCTTTTCGGTTATTGGATTCTACAGTCGAGGAAGAAGACCTTGAGCCAGGCTTCAGTGCGAAAAAGCACTTAGCGCTCAGTATTTCTAAACGGCCAAAGTCAATGGTCCTGTAGAAAGAATGCTTGACGTAGTCTTTGTGATATCTTTATACACAGACAGATCAAGCAGGAGTCGGCACGTGAAGCGCTTTCCCGCGATGTTGTTTGCCACTATCCTCGTTTCAGCTTGCACGACGCCATTCATGCCGGTACTGCGTGACGTGCTGCCCATCACGCCGGCCGATCCGGCCATGGTCGCCGAACGCGAGGTGCTCGTCTCAGGCCTGTCCGAGTTGGCGGCGGAAGGACTGGTCGTTTCAGGCCAGAACATCGGCCATGCCGGTTGGGACCTCGAGGCCGGTCCGATGCAGGTCGGGTCGAGGGCGCCGGCCGTGATGGGACTTGACCTCGGCTACGACGACCTGTCCGGGGATTTTTCGGCGGCCATCGACCGCCTGGCCGCCCACGCCAGCCGCGGCGGCTTGGTTGAACTGTCCTTCCATCCGCCGAATCCCGTCAACGGCGGCGACGCTTGGAACAAGACTCCGGTCGATTTCAGGGCGCTCGCCAATCCCGACCACCCGCTGAACATTGCCTTCATGGGGCTCATCTCGAATCTGGCCAACATCCTACAGGAACTCGAAAACCGCGGCGTCGTTGTCTTCCTGCGGCTGTTGCACGAGGCCAACGGCGGCTGGTTCTGGTGGGGTAACGACAGGTCCTGGCCGCTTCCGTCCGATTGGACAGCGCTATGGCGTCAAGTCCACCACTACCTGCGCGAGGCGCGGGCGCTGGACAATGTGGCTTTCGTCTACTGTGCCAACGTCAGGCTCTCTAGCCTGTCTAAGCCGGTCGACTATTACTACCCGGGGGACGCCTTCGTGGACGTGGTGGGACTCGACTACTATGGAGATGATCTGGACCAGTTCAACGCCAACTCCAGCCTGACGATCGCAGCTGCGCGGGGCAAGCCCCTGGGTATGGGCGAAGTCGGTTCGGCCAGCCATCAGGTTGCCTTTGATCAGCGCCTCTGGGCGCAACTGGCCGGAAGCGGCATCTCGTCCTTCATCGTCTGGCACTCCTGGCCCGGACATGCCGTAGCGCTGGCCGACTGCGCTCATGGCGAGGACCTGCTGGCCCTGCCCGAAGTGCTGGACCGCGACGAGTTCGCCGCACGATAAGCCCCGGTTGACGCCGGAGGGGCGATTCGGCTTGACTGCCGAGCCGAGAGAAGGAATCGCTACAATTTACAATCTGCCATACCTTTAGCCAATATCAGGAGCAATGGTTTGGGCAATTTCTTGAAGTATTATTCTCACTGATCGCCGAAAATAAGGCCGTGGAGCAGCGCCGCTAGTAGCAATAACGGCCTGCGCTTCAGCGATAGATAGTACGCCGTGTTCCTTCGATTCCTCAATCTCACCTTCCACGAATTCCAAAGGGTCATGGGCACGATGCATGCGGCAGAACCAGCGAAGCGGTACTTTAACAGCCTGGATACCCATATTGATCGTACGCCCGCTGACACCCTGGCGAGACAATTGGGCTACATGGGACTCAATCATACCAGGCGTAAGATCAAGCAATTGCTTATTCCTAAGCACTAGTTCGAAATATTTCCGGATCAGATTGCGATTTCCGTATAGATAAGTAGTAGAGAGGGGCTTTTTCGACGTTCTTTGCGTGGCGCATACTCCGAGCTGCCGCCGTTCGCTGTCGGCGCCATCCTTGGCGCCTTTCCCTCCCGTTGGTCGGCGCTCACCCCGTTATCGCGCTACGCGCGAATTCGCAAGGTATGGATAATAGTCCCCGCTGAAAGCGGGCGTCGAAACGATTCCCATCGGCGCTGATAAGCAAAAGACCTGCCGGTAGGCGGGCCTTGTTGTTAAGCGTCCGATGGGAATCCGCTACGCTCGTCGCCATCCTGGCGACTTCGCTTCGCGCCGCCTCAGCTCGCTTCCGCGCGCATCCATGCGCGCTCATCCTCGCATTCGCTCGGCGCTCGCTTCGGTTCGATTCCCATCGGCGCTTATAAACAACAAGACCCGCCGGTAGGCGGGCCTTGTTGTTAAGCGTCCGATGGGAATCGAACCCACATCTCCAGCTTGGAAGGCTCAGCTATTTCTTTATTATACAATGATTTGCGGCGTCGCCGTCCGCAGTGTGCAATATATTGTGTCGCCGTCCGCGCTCTGTTCTGATTTTTTTTGCTTTACCACCCAATTCGCTACACAGTGTTTATATCTTTGCCACCGATATAAAGGCAAAGCTGTAGCAAGTAGATGCTTATAAAGCTATACATGACAATACGGACTAATTACCGATTACCATAAATCTTAGCCTAAAGGGACAGCGAATATATACATCAGATGGTTTTTGTGAATGTCCTACTACGAATGCCTTTATCCAGTTCGAATAAGATTTTATCCAGCCGACTTTTCCCATTTTGGCGATCTGGCATGTGTAGCAATGTATCGCGGACTTCGATAGTGATATGTTCGATTGCCCACAGGATCATACGATCAGCTGCTATCGAATTGCCTGCTTGATCGAGCTCAAGTGCCAAAGCGGCATTGGCTGCTGGCCCAAGGATGTGCTTCGTTTGGTGGACATCGGCCAGAGGATGTGTATACGCGCTAGCTGCTGCCAAACTGGCGGCAATAGCCGCAGCCGAGGCTGCAGGATCATCAGTCTCACGAGCTGCGGAGTACGCAGACCAGGCAAGCATACGCAAATGACCCGTCCGTTTGCCTCCGGCCGCAAATACACGAATGCCTTCAACCGCTCTACGAGGTCGGTAATCTGAACAAACATGCTTTTCAAAAACTGGTAGTACTATTTCGGCACAGTTTGCAGCCCAGCTCCCTATGGCCCTGAGTGACTCCAAAGAAAGCGTAAAATATTTAGAGACTCTGCCTTCCATATTCCTCCACAAAAACGAAAGCAATGGATATTCCGACAAGATTCATAGAATATATTGTGCGAAACCAATTTCTGCTTAATAGGTACCTTCCTTTTTAAATTAGCTTTTTTTCTCAAAGGGGAGTAAAATTGCCGCTCTTAGCGTATTCGGAACAACTTTTACACTAATCGGGGATTATGTCTAGGGTGAGCTGGGCTAAACGGAGGAAAGCATGAAAATCCTTGTACTTGGAATTGCCTTAGCTCTTTTCAGCGGGACTTCAATTTTCTCAATAGAAAAGTGCGAGATGTATATAACCGATAACGAAAGTAGTGCAAAAATCTATCTAGATCAAAATATTAATGAAGTCCTGAAAATACTCGGAAATCCAATAGAACAAAAACTTGTAAAAAAGGATGGTGATGAACCTGGCTTTTATAACCTTATATATAGTGGCATTATAATTGGCTATTATGAGCACGATTTATTGGTTTCAAATTTTGTAATTTCAAGCTCAAGATATTCAATTTTTAATGGTTGTACTATTGGAAATACGCGAGCCGAGATTCTAGATCGAAATGGAAAACCGGATTTTAGTGATAACGAACTCATAATGTATACATATAAAAAAGCCTCAAAAAAGCCATGGTTAGAAGAGAATTACATTCTTGGATTTAGATTTCATGCAGACGATATGGTTTTTACAATTATATTTCAATCACAATAGAAGCCAGTATGACATGAATAGATTTGAGGCAAATCACAACCATACCATAATCAGTTCAACAAGACTGATTATGATTTTCTATTTACCACTAGCCTCACACTTTTATGCTTCCTGCCAAGAACCGACCGCTAAAGTATTAAAAGAATTAGAAATATTTTATTCCATTCTTGAATCAGCTATGGTCTTCAGTATTCCTCTAAATTCTGTAACAAAAACACATATTGTATTCAAAGATATCTCTATAGGAATGGGAGGACAAACTTCATGGACAAGACAAAATCTCGGCTTCCTTCAATAAATACATATAAGGAGATGAGAGAAGCTTCAGATGTAGAACTTCATCAATACATAAACTATGTCTCTCAGACACACCTTCCGATACTAAGTAATACCCGTGAAGAGCAGATACTTCTCATTGATATACTTACTCGGGAGGTTAACACTCGATCTAATGAACGAACGGCCAGACTTGATCTTTTCCTCTCGATTACTAATACGTTTTTAGCTATAGTGGCTACCATTATTGCAGTAATTGCCTTTATTCAATCAAGCTGAAACATTTATGAATATGCTTTTTCAAGCAGTTATTGAAGCTAAATAGCTTTGCAAATACCTCTAAACTTCAACTCTAAACTATTCGGGCCACAAACATGGTGGGTTTTATTCCGAATGTAAACAAATTATGGATAAACTATGATAATTAATAGACTAATGTTACTCTTAAAATAAAGTGAGTAGCCAACCCAGCGATCCTACTATCAGCACAACGAAGAAGGATACACGCCAGACATCCACTCGACCTTGACACTCTTCAAGACTTCGATCCGCCTCAACCCCGCGCATGATAGCCTCGACGATTTTTGCCTCAGCCTCTTCCCGTTCAATCATCCTGGCTGCCTCCGAATTCTCGAAAGATGAGATCGAGTAGCTCAAAAAGGCGGGTAAGTCCTCTAAGCTGATCCCGAAGGCTTCGACCTGATCCAAGAATGACTCCAAATTCAGCCGAAAGCTCGGATACTCTGCCCTGAATTGACTCCAGAGCTCGACGATGCTCTCGGGCAGCGCTGTCGGCTGCCAAGCGACTTTCGACGAGCTGGACGGCGACCTGTCCGAGTCGTTGCCTGACGATTGCGAGCTCAGCGGCGCCTTGGGCCAATCCGTCTCGTCTCCCCACGATATATCCGCCGAGGCCAACAATACCGAGAAGAACAAGGCCCATAGCAGCCAACGCGAGCATTGCCTTGATTCCCATTTCACGTCACCCTCCTGAATACCCTCTTCGAGACGAGCTTCCCCTTGGCTACAGTCAGGGATTGTTGTATAGAATCCCAATGAGGCAGCCGGAAGTGGCTCAGCGTCGCGCCGGCTTTGTCACGTTCCCAGCGATCCACGATACGCTCGCCCGCCTTTGCGATGTACTCGGGGCCGGTCTTATCAACGGTCCAAACGCCGCCGGCGAGCCTTCCTAAGAAGTGTTCGGGGTGGTCGACATAGAAGTTCCGGTTATCGTTTGGATCCTGGCGGTTGTAGTAGATATCTCCCCGGTTTATCCCAATATTCAGAGCCGTCACCGGCTCCATGGCTCGACCTGTTTCCTCGATCGCGATTTGGATGATGTCCAGAGCGTAGCAGGCGGCTTCCCCTACTTCGGCGAAAAAGGTCTGGATTCCCTGCTCCATGCTCAAGCCCTCCCGAGGGCTTCGATATAGCCCTGGTTTTTCGCGATGCAGTCCTCCACGATTTGGGTGAACTTCCTGTCCCGCGCCGCCTGGAATTGAGGCCGGTACTCCTCATAGACTTCGATCTTCCGCCGGCAGGAAAGGACGACAGCGTCTGACACCCGGTCTGCCCAGAGCTCCAAGGCACGTGCCATGCCCGGCTTCACGCTGTCCCATTCGGGAAACACGATCACGGCCGCGGGACCCGCGACGCAGGGATCGGTTCCCGCCTCGCTGACTAAGTCCGTATACTCGTCTTTGAGCGCTCCAAGTTTCAGCTCAAGATAGGCCTCGCGATTGACTGTCGCCATGTTCACTTTAAAATCGTTTTCGTCGACGGCCTGGTAGATAGGCGAACGCAGGTCCGCGGCGATCGCCCTCAAGGCCGCGGTGCAGAGCCCTGCGCCGTTTACCACGCGGAGGAGCGGCTTCTTTAAGGCCCTGGTGCGGCTCATGATCTCGGTATGCAGGTCCTGGTCGATTTGGGCGATCCTCCGGTTCATGAAGTACTCTCGCTCTTGCCGTGACTCAACGAGCTGCAGGCTGATCCCGTCCTTGCCCGCCGATACTGACGAAACGGTCCCGCGCTGGATCAGGAGGTATATAAGGATCCCGACGACCATAATGGCCAATGGCCAGGCGAAGGTTTGTATCAGCTCGATGATTTGTCGGTCCATGCTCTGCCCTCCTTGTATAGCCTTCGCTCAGCTGCCACGCTTCGCGTCCGCCGGATACGCAAGTTCTACATAATCGATCAGCGCGAGCAGATTCGCCGCGGCTCCCGTATTCCATGCTCCAAGCCACGCGCCGCCGGCGACCGAACTCAACGCGTTAAGGCTTCCCGACACATCGAGCAGCACGACGCCGGTATCGGTTTCCACGATCCTGAACGAAACCGTGCCCGCGGCATCATCAAGGGATACGCTAGCCGTATACCACACTCCCGCTGTCAGCGTTCGAGCGCTTCCGACCGTCGTCTCCGCCGCGGCTGCTGCCTTGATACCTTGGGCGGAAAGGTTGCTGATCTTGAGGTAATACCCTTCGCTCGGGACCGCGATCGTCGTCAGGTGAGTTTGGAACCCAAAGCGCAAGATTCTCGTCGTAAGGGCTGCCTTGAGCATGAACACTATCTTGAACGCCTTCGTGTCGCGGATGCTTTCATAGTTCTCCGACATAACCGCGCCAGAGTTAGCCGTAGCCGAAGAGCGGATCGAGTAAACGCCAGGATGCCGCAGCTTGTCGATAATTGGCAGATCGGTAATCGATGCCATGGTAAACGTCCCCGACAGGATCAGCGAAGTCACTGTGAAAATTGGGCGGGAACCGCTGATGAAGTCGTCGCCGACCAAGACCCGATTCAATCCGGAAGGCGCATTGTCGACGTAGCCCTTCGGCCGCAGCTCAAAGCCATCCTCAAGCCTGCCAAAGTCGCTTGCTAGATCGGAGCCACGTTCGACAATGCCCGCGCCCAGATTCAAAAGAACTTTCACCTGGTACCGGAACATCGTGCCCGGGTACGCGATATATACAGTCCCTCCGAATGCGCATGTAGGCCCAAGGACGATGGAAGTCACTGGAGTGCTGCTGAAGGTCTCACTCGCAAGATCGAAGCGTAGTATCGCACGTACATAGGGGTTCGCTATCTGGGTATACCAATACAAGGCGCCACCGTAGATAACGCCCCACCGTGCGAGCGCGTTATTGGGGCACGCTACGCTCCGGTATGAACAGTCGGTTGGATCATAAATAAGCACGTTGCTTCCGGTGGAGAAGGAGCGGTAGATGTATAACAAGCCGCCATAGAGATGGCATGAATCGATCAAATCGTTTTCGCCCTCGATCGATTGCGTCGTATGGGTCTTCGTCTCCAGGTCGAAAACAAGGATGCGGTCGCCATAGGGCACGTAGTACTTACCGGACACTATTGCAACTTCGTTGCCTGAGATCGAGGCCTGCGGGATCTCGGTGATATCATAGAGCTCGGTCCCTAGGTCGAAGCTGCAGATGTAGCGCTTCCCATCCCAGCCTTGCGCCTGGAAGTAGATGAAACCCTCAAAGACTACGGGCCCGAACGCGCCATTCTGCATGCGTGAACTGCCAATGGGCACGAGTCGCGAGGCTTGGGAGACCGTATCGATGATCTCAATTCCCCCTCCCCCTCCCGTGCACAGCACATAGATTGTTTTACCAACCACGACCGCGCGCTTCTTCGGCGCGACAATGGCGTAGCCCAACTGCTCATAGGTGTTGTCTTGCGGATTGTATTTGAGTATCGAGCTTGAGTCGCTGATGATTCCATAGAGAAATACGCCGACGGTAACTAGAGCAGAATATTGGATCGACGCGGGAAGATCGGCTGTTCGCTCCACGATGGGTATATCGACGGGCCACTTGATATTGCTCGCGGAGACGAAATCGTTGCTTGGGTCGATCCCTATTCGCCCGATCGCGCTGCCGTCTTTGCGCCACTGGACTTCAGTCTTGAGCATGAGCTGCTCGTAGATGGTCTGCATCGACTTCATTTCTGAATTCAAGAGCTCGATCTCGAGGCCTTTGATATTGAACTCGCCGGATTGCGCATTAATGTCGACGTACTTTTTCAGCGTCCCCACCCTGAACCGGCCGGTGGCTAGATCCCAGTAATTCAAATCGCTCGCGCTGATGATCCCTGAGAAGACGATATCTTCCCAGCCAAGAGGCGTTATAGCGCCGGCGGTGTGCAGCTTGGCTCCCGCCGCCGCGACCAGGCCAAAACGGTAATGGATCGGAGCGCCTCCAATGCCTCCGGTCCTGACCGGGAAATCGGCCTGCCAGGAATACGCGCCGCTTGCATCCATGGCTTTCCACTCCGCCGGATCTAAGGCGAAATCGAACGCGGGGGGAGAACTGAAGGCTTGCTTGTAATAGATGAAAACGCCATCGCCCTTGCTCGTGCCCTGCAGGTAATTCCAAGTAGCCACGATGCGTACCGTACCGTCAGCATTTTGCGAAGAAGCGAAAAGGACGTCGGTCACATTGTTCGACGGGGGCGCCGCGATGTCGGTGGATATCTGGGCCTCGATCGCCTGAATGAGCGGCCAAAAGGCAGCGCCGGTCCTGCCTGAGCTTGAGGACGGAATGATGGCGTACTCGGCAAGGCCTACAGCTCGGTAGCGATATACCGGCCGGCCGACGTTCCAATCGCATTCCTGGATTATCGCCTGCGTATCGATGCCATTCCTGGCGTTTATCAAACGTACGATCGTCCCTGGCTGAATATAGCGGTTAAGGCCAAAGGAGTACTCGAAGTCCCCGTAGGCAAGGTCCAAGGCCAAGGCGTTCGCAAGGCCTGCAGCCGCGGTCGCGTTGAAGATGAAGCGGCTCGTGTAGGTTTTTGGATTCACCGATGCAAGCGGGGCGCGGATGGCCCGCACGGCGGATCTGTAGAGCGCGCGGCCGCGGATCTCGAAGCTATAGATGCTCTTCGTCAAGGCGCTGGAATTGAAAAAGCGGATCCTAGCCCGATGGGATTCGAAGAGTTCGAAGTCCTTAAGAAGGCCATCGTCCGCCTGGAATAGTACCTGCTGCTGATCGGTGGTCACGAGGGATATGTCATCGTTTTCAAGCCGCGTAGCCCGCTCCAGGTATGGACGGTCCAGCCAACGGTCAACGTACTCCTGGAAAGTCTGTTCTATATCTGAGTCCGGCGGGTAGTAGTCGCCGGCGGCGATAGGCTTGCCCGTGAATACGCCGTCGGTAGTGACTGGCAGGGAATCTCGATACAAGAGCGCATCAAGCATTACCTGGGTTTCCGCCCATTCGACTATGATGCCGTCTTCTTGAATGTATCGTCGCGACCAGTGAAAGGGCTCTACGGTCGAAAGGTCGGCTGCGTCGATAGTCTCATCGTATCCGGATGCCGTCCTCGTCCATTTGCGTACACCCAGCCTGCCCAAGCCATCGTCGTCCAGGACGAGCCCATATTCGAAGAGGAGCGCATCGAGGAATTCACGGTATGACTGTTGCCCCGCTTTCGCCGCGCAATGGAGCACCGTATCGGTATTAGCCAGCAATGGCGCGATTTCAAGGGGAGCGTAACCGGCCAAGAGGCATACCTGATGGAATATGGAATGCTCAGGTTCCGCAGGATCGCATACCTTGAACGGGGCTGAGCCGATGCCTACGGGGTATTCGAAGGACGAAGCGATGATCGAATCCAGGCGCCAGGTCGCGTCGACCGCCTCGAGCTGCAGCGGTTCGGGCACTTGAGTCGAAGACTGACTGGTGTTCGGCTCGATGACGCCAGAGAACAATGGCGAATCCGTATCCAGCTCGCGCACGTGGATTCCGATTCGCCCTCCCGCCGAGCGCAGCGCATCGACTATCGGCCCATCGTAGACAAGGGAAAAGCGAAAGACATCCTGAACCGAGCGCTTATCCTCGTTGAACAAGCGCTCTGAAATATGGGCTGATCCGTCGAGATACAGCTGCGTAACGTCGACCGGCTCTCCCTCACCGGGGAAAGCCAGCGTGATCCCGATGCGCCGGATCATGAGAAGGCTCCCGTAAGGACGCGCCTCTGGTGGCTTAAGCGCCGGCCGGCTTGTTCGAGCTTTTGATACAGGTCATCAACCCCATAGACTGGCGCGTTGATCTGGATCACAAGCGTATCGCCGCGGGGGCCATGGATATTCGGAGATCCGATCGGCTCGACCCGTACCCGTTCCCGCCCGCCGGGGTTATCCCCTACTTTCAGGAATTCAGGCCCGTTCGTTATAAAGTCGGCTCCCGTGGAAGCTGCCCGCACCTGATCGAGCGTGCTCGCGTTCTGTACGATCTGGATTCTACGGTCGAGAGTAGCCAAGCTCTTTTCGTACTGCTCATCTTTGCCCGACCAGAACTTATCCCATCCGCTCATCGCATTGAGCTTGTCTTGAAGGTCTTTGGCCTGGGTCGCTAGGGCGCGTACTTTATCGGTTTTTGCCTTTTCCAAAGCCTCTTGCGCCTGACGTTGCGCATCCTCTTCGGCATCGAGGGCATCCTGAGCTTCCCTGTATGGCTGCTCGGCCGCCCCGCGCTGGGTTTCCTGTTCGCCCCGTAGCGCAGTCGCCCGCGATTCGAATTCGGCCGTCGAAACGAGCCCCCGGTCCCATAGATCGCGCAATACCTCGAACTCCTGACTAAAGTGCTCCTCGAGCTTGCGCAGGTTGTCGTCGCGCAGGCGCTTCTCTTCTTCGAGCTCTGCTTTGAGTATCCTCAGGCGTTCCTGGGCCAAACGCTTCTCTGCCTCTACGACGGGGTCAGTGATATAGCGCTCATAATCGACCGTTCGAGGGCCGCCCATTGAATGGCCTAGCGCGCCGCCGGCCATAGCCGATACGCCGGCGAGAGCGAACAGGGCTAGAGCGATGGGGAGGCCGGCAATCCCCGTCTCGGCAAGTATCCTGACGCCGGCGGCCAGCGCGAAGGCGGCGACCTGCCTACTGGCTTCCTGCGCCATCCGTCCGAATGCCTGGCCAAAGGAATCCGCTGCGGATGATCCCTGCCCCATCGCCTCGAAGAACTCAAGGAAGCCCCGCTGTGCAAGCTGGCCCATCGAGTCGTTCATGCTTTTACTGAAGCTATCCAGAGCATCGACCATCTTGGTGAAGCTCTCGTCGAAGAGGGCGAACGATGCGCTCGTCGATTCGGCTGCGGTGTCTTGCAGGCTTGAAAGAATGGCATCGAGCTTGGCGATTTCCTCAGCCGCCATTCCGGCCGCAAGGGCTGCCGCCTTCTGCGCTTGGACGAACGCCAAGGTCTCGTTTTTAGCCGCGGCTATTCCTTCTTTCGTACTGGCATAGAGTGCATCGATCCGTTGCGCCGCAGGATCTGCCGATTCGCTATTTTTGGGATTCTCAAGTTTGTAAAGGTCTTCACGCAGCTTCCCGAGGATCGCTTCCACCATCGGGGCCGTCTTGACTGCGGTTGCTGCGTAGGCTTCGAACTCGGCGATCTCTTTGCGCAAGAGCTCGATCCTGCCCAGGCTCGTCTGGGCGTAAGCCTCCCCGACGCGCTTAAGGTAGGCATCGAGCTTGTCCTGCGCGGCCTTGCTTTCCTCGGCAGCTTTAGCCTCCGCAGCGGCTTTTTCCTTGGCAGCGGCGGCGGCCTTGCCAGATAGCGAGACTGAGAGCTCGAGCCAGCGGATCTGGTCCGCCATGGATCCAAGTGCGGCCTTTGCGAACTCGTACTGTTCTTGCGTATAGCCGCCAAGATCTTCAGCCAAGCCTTTCTGTATCTCCATGGTCGCGATCTGCTTGTTCAATTCCTGTGCTTGGTTCTTGAGCACTAAAAGCCGTTGATCCGTCGTGGCGCTACCTGACTGAACCGCCTTCAGGGCGTCGTTGTAGTCGTTCTGCTCCTTAAGCACACCGTGTATCGCCGCGGACACCTTCGAGAAGAGCCTCGTGAGCGGCTCAAGGCCGTTAACCATGAAGCGGCCGACTTCCTCTTTCGTATCGCTGGTTATGTTCTTGTACTGGACCAGGGCGCCGCTCGCCGTATCGGCCATGGCCGCGGCCACGCCGCCCACCTGCCCCTCAAGTTCTTTGAGGATCAATGCCTGTGCGCTGGCTTTATCGCCGGTCTCGACCAGGCTCTTGATCAAGTCGAGTTGAGTCTCGCTGAACGAAACGCCGACGCGCCGCAGGGCGGACACGCCCCGGACCGGATCCTCGAGCGCTTTTCCCAGCTGCATAGCCGAAGACTGCAGGTCCCCGCCGAAAGCCGCGGACAGGTCAACCGCCAGCCGGGTGGCATCCTTGAATGTGTCGCCGGAAACGCTCTTAAAGGTGGCTAGGGTTCCCTGCAATCCGATGATCGCCTCATCTCCAAATTGAGTAGAGGCTTGGAGATCGGAGGCGAAAGCCTGCATTTCCTTCGAGGTCAGCCCAGCCGCGCCGCCGGTCGCTCGCAGCACGCCTTCGAGCTTGGCGACCGCTTGCTCCTGGACCTGGAATGCCTGCACGGATTCTCGAGCGTATTGGCTTACGCCTTGCACAGCTTTGCTGACGAGGGTGAATGCCCCGAGCCCCGCGGCCATGCTCGTAGCCATCTGGCCAAAGGCGTTCTTCATGGAGAGCGCGCCGGAAACCTGGGCCTTGAACTGCTTGGATAAATCCTCGAAGCTCTTTGTAGCGGTACGAGAAGAGCGCGAAGCCTTGCCAAGGTCCGTGACGGCTTTCGCCACTTCTGCCCTGAGGATTATTCGCAGGTCTTCAACATCCGCCACGTTAGCTCTCCATCTGTTGCGCCTGGTAATCTTCGAGCTCTTGCTCGAACGCCTCGATAACCCTTATCAAAAGGGGCCGCTCTCCCCTGTACCCGCTGCCATGCGGAAGCCCGAACCGTTTATACCGCGACCACTCATGCCAGCCGGATACGAATGCCTTGTGCTCAAGCAAGCGCGCTGCATCCCTCCGTCGCACCGGCACCGGTACTTTTATCGTGCTGATCCGCACGAGCTCCATTTCGTCGGGGGCGAACGCCCACTCGTCGTCTGTGGCGGTCGCGCCGGCGAAGGCCAAGCGCGCCGCCACCCTCAGTTTTTTTCTTCGTCCTCCGTAAGGAACGATTGGGTGAAGATGTGGCTTCCCACGTTAATGGCCAACTGCCATGCCTTGCGCTTGCCCTTGGAGCGGATGGCCACGAGCTGTTCGCCGTTGACAGCATCGATGCCGATCACCTGGGGATTCGCGATCGATCGTATGCAACGCTTAGCGTACGCGATCGATATGGCTGTAGAGGGTCCTGAGTCGGCAAGGCGGCTGCTCTCCTCGATAGTCGGCCACTGGATCTCGACGTGAAGCCTTTCAGCCTTCGGCCGTTCCTCGCCGGGTTCTTGGGCTGTGGGCTCTCGGATCCACCGGTTCCACGGCAGATCCGGCTCGTACTCCGTGATCAGGTCGCTCGACACCGTCTTGTCCATGCTCGCTCTCCTTGCCGTAAATCTCCGCGATGACTGTCACGCGGCCTGCCTTGTTGCTGGCCGAAAGCACGCGGTAATTCTCCACGCGCTCGCCGGCCACGCTCAAATGGATATCGCCAGGGCGCACGGCGCCTGGCTGTATGTCGATCTTCAACGCCGCGCCTCCTAGTCTTCCTTAGGTCGTGATCGGCCGATAGTGCACGCTGGGCCGCTCCGAGCCGACGACGGTGTAGCCGAAATTGAAGGTCTGCGGGCCTTCCATCGGCTTCTCGGTCTCCAGGCTCTCCACGATCGAGGGCATGTACTCGAAGACTTCGGTGTCCCCTACTTCGCTCGACTCGTTCCGCCCGAGGAAGAAATCCAGGACGCCGGTCTCGGTATCGGAGAACGATACGACGGTGCCCGCGTAGTCGACCACGCGATTGAAGCGCTTCTGGATCTTCTTGACGACGTCGTCGCCGACTACGAAGTAGCCGTTGATGGTGCCGGACTTCTCCGACTTGTCGCCTTCGATGTAGCTCTTCACGTCGTCGGTCTGGACCGTGTTCTCGAATTTCTCTTTGCTCGAGGAATTCGGGACATTGGTCACGAAGGCGAGTTTCTCCAGGGTGAACGGGATCACCGCGTCGCCTGAGGCCAGAGTCAGGGCATCGACGCAATAGAACGCGTCGCCCACCTTGGAAGTGGCCGGCAGGGCCGATGCCGCGCCTTTGGCGCTCACCTTGTACCAGGTGCCGACGACGAGGATCCCTGTCGCCAGTACCGCGCCGCGCTCGCCGAAATAGAGGTAGTTCTTGGAACCGCCGGGACGCTTATTCATAGCTGTCCTCCTTATTGCAGTAGATCGTCCGCGTCAACGGACAGCCGCGCGATGACGACGCCGATGAGCTCATTGACCGGCGTGGGACCAACGAACTCGGCATACTCAAAGCGGGCTTCGAATGCATGGCCGCCAAGACTCGGGTCGGCCTCGATCAGATTCCCCGTCGCGTCCACGTAGATCTTCATTGCCTCCATGACTATGGCTTTGGTCGGCCCTTGGATGGCGAACACGAGATCCACGGGGATCCTGCAGAGCTGCAGCGAGCGCTCGAGCCGCACCTGGTCCGGGCATATGATGCAAGCGTTGTAGCGCGCGAGGCGCAGCGGATCCTCATAGCCTTGCGAGAAGGCGGCTATAGTATCGACGGCACCTTTCCCATACGAGCTCGCCTCGAGCTCGATTTGCGGATTCAAGCCGGCTACGAGAGCCGCTTCGAGCTCGTCGATTATCCGGGCGGTTCTCACGAAAGGACCTCCTGGCCCGAAGCGCTGAAGCCTCGATCGACGTAGGCCGCATAGACAGAGCGCATGATGGCGCGGACGTTGCCGCCTGCCTTATATTCCTTCCAGGCCGGCGCCATGAAAGGCCGCGCCTTGACCAAGGCCGAGCGCACCCGCGCCGTGATCCGGCCCTGCTCATCCCGTATGTAGACCCACTCGCCCCGCTTGGGAGCGATGAGCATGCCAGAGGACATCCCCGAGAGGTAATTGAGCCGACCCGAAATACCTCGCCCGGGCCTGATCACGTAAGCGGGACCTTTCCCGCGCTTAAGCTGATAGAAGCCCATGCTCTCCCGGGTCTTGCCCGATCGGACGGAAAGCACCTGGCCTGAAAGCTTGGAGCGCTTCACGTACTCAGAGAATTCGGCGGCCATGATGTTGAGGATCCGCGCGCTCATCTTGGTGCGGACATCGGAGGCGAACTTGTCGAGGTCTCCGTACTTTCGCTTGGCTAAGGTGACGCCGATCATACGCGCGGCCTCCGGTAAGAATCGAAGACCATGACCGCGGTGGTCGGCCAGTCGATCTCATAGGAGCTCGAGGTAGCGCCATCGATCGAAATTGACTTGAGCCCTATCGCTCCTTTCCCGCGCAGGCGGCGGAGGTTCACCGCCACGCACTCGAGCACCGCCTGCTCCAAGTCTGCCGGCGCGGGCTCGAAGCCGAGCGTTCCCTGAACCCGCACGATGCCGAAGCCATCGGGAAAGAGCCCATCGTAAAGCCGTATTATCCCTGCCTCCCCGAAGACCTGATAATCCGCGGGCAGGAGCTCCTGCCCATTGGCGAACTCTCGCGCGGTATCGACCCAGAGCTTGGAGACGATGGCCGGGGATTCAGGGAGCACCAGGGACGCACTTCCCGTTCCATCGAGATGGAGATCGACCGTTCGCGCGCGCAGCTGCCGGCCGGCGCGCCGGTTGGCGTAGGCGCTCGCCGCGTTAATGAGGAATTCGGCCATGGCCTGGTCTTCGCTCGAGAAGCCTAAGACTGCCTGCGCCTGCTCCCAACTCGATAGCGCGTCCGCGGTCAACGGCATTCGCTACTCCTTCGGTTCGTCGTCTTGACCGCCAATCTCGCCGGCGTTTTCGTCGTCCTCGAGATCCTCTGGGCCTTCGGCCTTGGGCTTTCTCCCGCGTCGCGTTTCGGGTTCGACTTCGACCGCGTACCCTACCTTGATAAGGCGCTTGGCCAGGTCTTCGGACAGCTCATAGCGCCGCTTAGCCGACAGGCTTGGAGAACCGGCCACGCTGACCTTCATCTCGACCGTCTTTTTTTTATCCGCCATGCGCAACTCCTTCCTGCGGGCCGGCCACGCATGACCGGCCCGCGATCGATCAGGCTATGACCCTCAAGACCTTCACGGCTTCGCTCACGAGGAGCTTGCCGTCGGTCCGCTGGTAGCCGCGGAAGCCGACCTGGCCGGTGCCCGCGTACAGCTCGTTGAGGCGCTGCATGAAGAAGCCGGTGCGGTCCTGGATCCGGTAGTAGCTGAAGTCGCCGAAAGCGATCGGCTTGCTGTTGGCAGCCACCGCGGGCATGTCGTCCGCGAGGCGTACCGGCCGATCCAGGATCGCGCCCAGCTGGCCGGGCAGCGTGGAAGGCTGGTACAGGTAGCGGCCGTCGCCGTCCTTGAGCTTCATCACCTCGATGAGCGTGGTGCGCTTCATGAGCCAGCTGGAAGAGGCGGCATAGCCGCTCTTGAGCGAGGCCCAGAGATCCAAGATCTCATCGTAGGTGAAGCCGGTGTTGACCGCCGTGGACTTGCCGACATCCGCGTCCAAGAGGAAGCCGCGCGGCTTCTTGACGCCGTCGCCGGCTATGAACGCGGACTCCTCGAGGCGGCCATTGGAACGGGCGAACTTGGTGACGAGATAGGCCATGAGGTTGTAGGTCTCGTCCTCGAGGATCTCTTCCGATGCCTTGAGGATACGGCCGAACTTGAAGGCCTCCATGACCTTGAGCGCGAATTCCTCATCGCTTTCCTGATAGGCTGCTTCCTCGTCGAGCCAGGTCGATACGCCCTCGGCGCCTTCCACGGGGATGTTCTTGTCGAGAGCGCTCGTCTGCACATCGGCCAAGGAGCGCATCACGAAGAGCTCGTGCTTCTTCTGCACGATCGCGGCCTCCCAGGACTCGGGCACGAGATAGCCGCCCTTAGTCAGTGTACCAACGGCCATGGAACGGAGTTCCGCGGTATCGTTGGTGCGCAGGTACTTCTCGAAGGCCGCCCGGTACTCCTTGCCGGCGCGGGAGCCGGCCTTCTCGTCGTCCCCGGCGCGGAATGCCGGCTTTTCGCTACCGTCGCGGCCTTCCTCCATGCGGAGGATCGCCTCTTCGGTTTCGATCTGGCCGGCAAGCGCGCGGATCTCTTCAGCTAGGCGCTCGGCCTTGGCCTTTTCAGGGGCTTCCTTGGCCTGCTCCTCGCGGAGCTCCTTAACGAGACCCGCGAACTGGCGCTTCATCTCAATCAATCTTTCCATCGGCTTGTCCTTTCCTCGATCTCGTCGAGTGTCGACTGAATGGCCGCCTTGGTCTTCGCTGCGTCTTCTGCGCGCTCATCCCCATCGGGTGCCGGGGGCTCCTCCATCGAGGGCCTCGACTCGAGCGCCAGGTCCTTTGATCGGGCGGCTATGTCGGTATCCTTGTATGCCGGGTAGGTGACCGGCGAATAATCCACGATCCTGGCGAACTCGTTGATGGTCCTGGTGTCGATGACTTTTCCTTCCCGCTTCTCGCGCTCCCACTTGTAGCCCGATTGCCCGAGGTAAAAGCCGAAGCTCATCGCGTTGACCGCGCCGTTCCTGATGGCTTCATGCCCATTGCGTCCCCACACGGTCTTGGATATGTCCGCCCTGATGTAAACGCCAACGCCGTCTTCGCGCGCTTCGAGCGTTCCGTTCGAGCGGCGGGCCATGGGCTGAGAAGAGTCGTGGTTCCACAGGACCACTTCCTCGCCGACGGCCATCGCGTTCGTCGCGGCGCCGGGCATGATGACTTCGCGGAGCTCGTACTCTTCGTCCGCGTAGAGCGTTGTCATCACGCCGTAGAGGACCGGATGGCCCTCGATGATCATGGCCCCTTCGTCGCCGGACGCCCGCAGGTCCATGCTCGAAAGCGGAAGGAATCGGCGCTCGAGTTTGCTCTCCATGCTAATCCTCCAGTACCGGAATGATTTCCGAATCGTCGCCTGGGAATACAGGCGGGTTCCATACGCGGTAGCCTATGCGTATCGAGAGGCCGCCGCTCGTGAGCTCCTGGTCCTTCTCGAAGAAGGGACTCTCTATATCGACTTTCCTTTGGGCGATGTCCTCGGCCAGAGCCGGGGCGACTGCGCGGAGTACGGATCCGGGCTTCAGCGCAAGGCGTTTCACGCCGGCGCGCTCGTACAGATGCCGCAAGGATGCGTTGCGCAGCCGGTGCAGCTCAGCCAGAGGATCCGCGGCGGAAAGCCGCTTACGGAGAGCATCGCAATAGTCTTCGAGGAAGGCTGCGGCATCTCCTGAAAGCGGGCCAATCCCGTTCTGGACCGACAGCGCGAGTTCTTCATAGATGGCGCGTACAGTGCCATCGGGATCCGAAAGGATATCCGAGCGCTTTTGGCTAAAGTCCAAAGGCTCGGTCTCGCGCTGCGGCACGGTCGCCGGCTCATCCGGTTCGATCACGTCGATCCTCGCAGGCTCGGTGCGCGCCTCTTCGAGCACCGCCTGGACTATCTGGGTCAGCTGCGCGCGCGCGTCCTTGGTAGCCGGCACCATGTTCAACGGCTGCAGATAGACCTGCCCTTTTTCGTCAGGGAGGGGATCCATATCCTCAAGACAGCGGATGTCGTCGACATTAAGCCAGCCCCACTGTCGGCCCACCGCGTACGCGTCATAGCGCGCCTTGGTGTCGCCGCGTAAAAGTCCGTCGAGATTGAAGCGTATGTAGAAGCGCTCCTGTTCTTTGCGCGTGAACAGCCGCGCGGTGAGCGCCTGCTCCCAACGAACCGCCCATGGCCTAAACAGATACACCACGGCCTCTATGCCCTGGTGTTCGATGTTCGAGAACGTGGCCTTCTCAAGGTCCCCGATCAGGTGCGGCGGGATCCCGTGGATCATCGCGATCGTGGAGCGATTAAGCTTCTGCGTCTCGATGAACTGGGCATCCTCCATCGACATGCCGATCTTGGTGTATTTCCCGCCCTCCTCAAGGATGATCGTGCCGTGGCTCTTCTGAAGGCCCCGGTACTTCTCCTCCATGGAGCCCTTGAGTCGCTTGTACGCGTCCTCGCTTAGGTTCTTCGGATACTCGATGAAGCCGCCTATGTTCGTGCCCTGGCCAAAGAAGCGCGCGCCGTATTCCTCGGCTGCGAGGCCCAAGCCTATGGCCTGCCTGAAGAGCCCCACAGGCGAGAAGGAATTTACGCCGTCAAAGCCCAGGCCCGGTATATGGAGCACCTTCCAGCTAGGCAGGCTCTCGCCGTTCACGAGGTACTCAAGCTTGCCGTCCGGCTTCCTTCGCGGCGTGACAAGCTGCGGCGGGATGGGCCAGAGTTCCTTGGGGTAGCCGTCGCGGCCCCACACGATCTCGGCGAAGGCCTTGCCCGCGTTGGACAGGTTGGCTTGCATCGTCTCTTTGAGGCCGAATGCGGTCATCTCAGGGTTGGGCTGATCGTGGAGCAGCCGGTATACGGGGTGATCCGTGGCGATGCGGTTGCGGCCGCCTGGCAGCCTCTCGTGGATATGCACGGGGAAGGATCCGATCACGCGGGAGGTAAGCGATACGCAGGAGAAGTGCGCGGCTAGGCGCATGGCCGAGGACTCGGTAACCGATACGCCCGACGCCGTGGGGCCGGCGAAGAGCTCGCGCAGCCAGGGCTCAGGATCCGCGAGCGTACTCGGGTTCGAGCGCAGGGCCCGCCCCGCCGCGGCCAAACCGGCGCCGAGCGCGTCGAGTATCCTGCCTCCGCTGCCACGGTTCTTGCTCATACCGTCAATACTCCTCGGTCTTCATAGACCGACCGCCCCGAGTCGATCGCGATGGTCGCGCGCCAGGTACCCATGATCGACGTGATCACGCCGTCGATCCGGCTCGTGTCGTCTCCATGCCGGTGTTTCACCGGCTTCCTCGTATCGTTCGGGCCCTCCCAGAGGTGAGCATTAAAGACGTAGTAATCCATGAGCGGGTTCCCGCCGTGCTCCATGCGGTCATCGAGGACGAGGCGCTCGAACTCGTTGGTAGGCGCGGTGAATTCCTTTGCAGACTGTGGGAACATCACCACGGGAAGGCCTTCTGCCTCCAGGTCGAGCGCTATCGGCTGGCCGTCGCCGTAACGGTCATAAGCGAGCTCGCGCAGGTCGAAGATCTCAAGGTCCGCACGGATCTGATCGGTCACGAGGTCGCGGTTGATCCGGGATCCAGGATGATTAATCCATCCTTCGGAAAGCCAGCGCAGGTAGTCGGCGTTATCGCCGATCGACTTCTGCCCTAGGTCCTCGGCCGGCACCCATATCCGGTGCAGGTATATCCAGCGGCCAAGGGGCTGCTCGGGCGGGAATACATAGCTGACGACGGTATGGTCCCGCGACATCGAACAGTCGAGGGCAGCCCAGCAGGCGCGGCCGCGCAGCTCTTCCTCGAGGACCTTCCCCTGGTTGTTCTTCTTCCAGGCCCGCCAGTCCAGCCAGGTCGACAAGGCTTGCGTCCAGACATTGAGCTCCTTGGTCAGGACCTGCTGCTTAGTCGCCGGCTTGTGCTCCGCTTCCCCGATGAGCGAAGCGATCTGCTCGGGCCTCTTGCCGACGCCCAGGTTCGGGTTGGCTTTGATCCAGACGCCAGGGTCGCGATAATCGTCGCCGTCGTCGAGGGTATAGATGAGCCCGAAGTAGTCGTCATCGACCACGACGCCTTCAAGGACGCGCTTAAGGTATTGCTCTTCCTCGAAGGCCGGGCTCTGGATGTTGAAGCCCGCAGTCGTGATGATAAAAAGGAGCGGCTGGCTCCGGGCTCCCATGGCGGTACGGATCACGCCGACCATCTTGTCGTTCGGATGCTCATGGTATTCGTCCACGATGCCCACGTGGATGTTGTGCCCATCCTCGGTTTTGGAGTCCTGGCCTAAGGGGATGAAATCCGCGGCTGTCCCGACCACGGCAATGCGGGTGGTGTTGAGGCTCTTAGAAATCGTGATCCCGAACTCCCGCATGAGCTCCGGATTCTGCTCGATGGTAAGCGCGGCTATATCCCATACGATACGCGCCTGGGACCGCTTAGTGGCTGCGCACACGACGCGCGGCCCGCCTTCGCCATCGAGGAGCAGCCCCTTGATCCCGATGCCGACCGCGATCGCGCTCTTGCCGTTCTTCCTGGCCACCGAAACGTATATTTTCCTGAAGCGCCTTAAGCCATCGCTCTTGCGCTTCCAGCCGTAGATATTGGCGATGATGAACTGCTCCCAGGGCTCGAGGAACAAGGGCTCGCCGGCCAGGTCGCCCTGATAATGACGGAGGAAGAGCGGGAAGAAATCCACGGCGAGCCTTGCCTCATCCTCATCGAAGTAGAACGGGAAGTCCTCGCGGTGTTGCTTAGCCAGGTCCTTCTTGAAGCGCTTTACCGCGAGCTTAAGCCAGCGGCAGGAGGGGATCGCGCCAGAAATGACTTCTTTCATGTACGCGTCCCAGCGATAGTCGCCGATCTCGCGTACGGGCGTTACCGCGGACAGGCCGGCCGTCATGAGACCCTCCTGCGCATGCGCTCGTTGGCTGCCTTGATGTACTGCATCATTGGGGACTCTTCGGGTTGCTTGCTGACCCCGCCGACACGCTTTTGAGACAGCGGTGAAGTGCCGAACTCGGCGACGAGCTTTGCCAAGGACTTAAGTGACTCGCGTAGCAGCGTGAGCTCTGGAATGGTCTGAGAGTTGCGGCCGGCCAGGTACTGCTCGAGAGTCCGCTTTGAACGCTTGCCGGTATCGGGATTCATAGGGCGGAAGATCGCGTTCGACGCGTCGTCCACAAGCGCGAGCTCCATGGCGATAGTGAGGACCATAGGCGCATAGATCTCGTCGTCCATATCGTTGGCTTTAAGCAGACTCCATATATCCTGCCAGGCCTTCTTTGCCGAAGCGCTGCGCTGTATAACGGCCGGTGCCTTGGGGATGCTCATGGACACCCCCTTAGTTCAGAATTCTCTGTGTGTGTGTCGGACCCTACAAAGCGGTCTACGCCAGAAGGTGCTAGGGATTGACATCCCCCTACCCTGGTTGACCTGCGATTGCCCCAGCCACCATCCTCTAGGACAGTCTTTCGAGAGTGCTCGGCATGCAGACGGGGGATCAGTTGATACTTATTGTGATCGGGTTCTCGCGCTGGATCGTAGGCGGGGACATGGTCGACATCGTAATCAATCCATCGCTCGCGCGGGATCCCATAGGCTGCTAGGATGCGTTCGCGGATGACGCGCCAGCCGCGGCCATAGCCGCGTCGGGAAGCTGAGGTTCTATCATCTATTGATCGGACGAAAGGAATATAAAATCGTACATGCTCTGGGCAATAGCCAGTGCCGTCACTTGAGTATCTGGAGCATCGCGGGTACTTGCATTGTCGAGCGGGCGTTTGCGCCACCGGACTCTCCACAAGAGTTGGCGGCTAAAAACTAAAAGCCGCCGAGCATGGATATAATGACGCACCTTACGTTGCATCATCGTCCCGGTGTTCCCGGGGTCCAGTGACTCAGCGGCTTCGAAACGTGCGCGCCGGGCAAACAGCGACTGCACTTACATACCGATATAATAATTAACTAAAAAACCATCTCTGTCAAGTTATATATCAAACTGCAGCCAGAGCTTATTTAAACAGTTCTGCATGGGAACCTAAACGAATAAAAATAACGCCACCATCAAAATACCGATACATCAACAGTAAATCAGGGAAGATATGACATTCCCTAATTCCTCTTTTATTCCCGGATAACTCGTGGTCGCAATTTTTTGGTTCTAGTGGTTTTTCATCTATTATTCTACAAAGTATTAAATCGATTTCTTTAACATTATATCGGCCTGAATACTTAACTTGTCTATAATCTTTTTTAAATTGATGAGTTATTTCTGACTTCATTAACTATTCATTAAGCGAATTCAATAAGGCATCAGAAGATTCATATCTAGCAGTTGTTAATCGGTCAGATTCAAAAATGGCAGCTTCAGTCTCGGCATTAGGTATAAGAATCTTACCACTTGAAAAAAATATCACTTTATCCCGACCATTCCTCGAATACAAATTCCCTCCACTAGAAGTACAATCATTAAATTCAAGAAAGGAGGAAGTACTAGATATGTTCATTTCGCCACCCCTCACTAATACGATGGTCATTCAAAAAAATGCCATTCGGCTGATGTACTTTATGCAAATTCCCAATGGTCTCAAAATAATGCGACCCCCAATAATTGCTTTCTAGGAGTGCTCGGCGTTTTTTATATTCGACCATATTGCTAGAGCCAAGCATTCCGAGTGGATCATAGTCATGCCCTAGTTCAAGTTCTTCAGAAAAATCCTTAAAAATAGAGTTAATATATAAATACGCTTCATCATCGGGATGAATAATTGGAAGACCAAGTTCATTTCGCGCTTCAGTACGATTAATCGTGTAGTCATGACTACCAGAATCACTGCAAAGAAAATTGGTAACCTTTTCAATCTTCCCTTTATCTTGCATTTGAGTTGCTAACAATTTCTTTGCGAGCATTTTTATTTGTGACCTGGCTCTGTATACTTCACCCAAAACTAGTGGATGAACATGAGCCATCAACTCTTTCATAACAAGAGCTAAATCTGAACTTTTTTTTACACCTAAATCTTCTCTCGCTAATTCGATAAAACCTTTGATTGCCTCCACATTCACTGGCATAGTTATATTATCTGGCTGCCCTGGAATATGTGGATTTAGGGGTGTATTCACACTTGGATCAATAGGGCCTAGAGTAGCTTGCTTCGTCATAATAATGTTGTCCGCACCTAAACATACTAACGTTGCAGAACTATGTGCCTTACTTGGTACAATAACTTCAAATTCATCACAAAACTGTCGAATCAAATTAACAAGGCTCCACGCGGCTAGCGTATTACCACCTCTCGAATACAATATCAGGGAAATCTTCCTGGTTTTTCCAATGGTATCGAGATGTTCACCAAAAAAATCAAGAACCTCTGGATGAATTTGTGTTTCCCATTGCTTTTGATCGCCAGTTACATATAGGATCAACTTCGTATCAAGCTTACGCTCAAGAGAAGTATATAAATCCCTTCGCGTTTTATAGCTCATCTTACACCCCTGTACTATATAGTACTACTATTTACATCAGAATCTATGAAACAGAATAGTTATAGAAATTCAGACTATGTATCTAATTAATCAGGCTAAGTTTTTGAATTCAGTTAGATTCGACTAACTAATTTAAAATTATCGAATAGCAACAACAGTCTATACCTACTAAATCTCTTGTCAATACCTAAATCTTGACTATTACCTTATCAAATCTAGTAATTTAGAGAAATTGTAGTAATTTCATTTTTTTCTCTATAATCATACCTGCCTCCATTCTCTCCTGGATGCTTGGTAGTGATAACCTTGATGATGAGTATACAGTTTGTGTATTTTTCTTCTCGGAAACATGGATCCGCGCTGCCAAAGTAGCAATATTGGCACAATAAGCCCTAAAATCGAAGTCTGGAGCCCGCTTCCCAGCCTCTTTTTTGAGTTCGCCCTTCCCGACGGCGAACCAGAGCTCGCGCCAATGCTTGAAGTACTCTTCTCGGAATCGTCTGACTTGGGCTAATTCCCCCCTCGCGGCGCTGATGACGGATGCAGCCCACTCCTGGGCTTTTGGTGGCGGCGTGACTTTTACCCAGATTTCCTGGGAGAGAGTCTCAAACCAGTCCTCCACGACCGCGGCTGCGGTAGCTGCTCTTCCTCCGCCCGGATCATAAACGCCAGGGGCGGGGCTCTTCGCGCGCGCGCGCTCCCCCTCTCCCTCTTCTTCTTCATCTCCTTCTAATTCTCCCTCTCCTTCTAAGCGTTTCATTTCCGTTTCATGACCGTTACAAAATGTTTCATCGCCGTTACAGAACGTTTCCGAGGCGTTACAAACCGTTTCATCAGCGTTTCCGATCGTTTCATCGCCGTTACACTCTGTTACGTCGTCGTTACACTCTGCTACGATTTCAGGCTCTTTCGCCGGCGTTTTCTGACTATCCCGGTACTTGCGGACACGATCTGTGGATTCCCCGCCCTGATAGTCGGCCCAGTGAATGACGGTGATGTGGCCTTCTGGATCGATCTCTATGAGGCCGCGCTTCTGAAACACGTCCCGTATCTCTTCGTAGCGCTTGGTCTCAAGGAGGCAGAGGTCGGCGAAGATCTCCTCGTCCATGAGGAGAATTCCATCTTCGCATTTGGTTAGGAGCCCTATCCAGAAGGTCAGGCACTCGTGTCCGTAGCGCCGTATGATGAAGGAGATCTTCTCATCGTTCAAAACCGTCCTATAGAGCTTGATCCAAGGGTTCTTCATGACGCTTTCCCCTCCGCGAATAGCCGTTTGGCAAGCCAAGTCTCGCCCTTCCCTGTTACGTAGGTCTGCAGATGCAAGTGCTCTTCGCCATAATCGTCCTGGTAGGTTCTCTCCCGCACGACGAAGTAGCCGGCCTCGATCCACTCCTGATACGGCAGCCAGGCACCGTTCTGGCGAAAGATGAGGCCCCGGACTTCCAGCACTTCGAAGATCCTGCGCGGGCCGATACCATTGATCTTTCCGACCGCGGTGATGGTCCTGAGACCGCGCGCGCCGGCGATACGCTCCGCGGCCGCGGCGAGGGGCTTAAGCTCTTGGACCCGCTCGTACTGCTCTGCCCAAGCGCGGGCGGCGATAGCCGGGTTCGTGAAGTCCGGCAGCGGCGCCCCGGACCGCTCGAGCTCTATCCACCGGTCCACCACGCGTGCGCGGAGCTCCACCGAGTAGCCGGAGACCAGGATCATGGTTTCCCGGTACGGAAGCGCATAGCAGCGCCTAGCCTCCCCGTTTCCACCGGTATAGACGGATCCAAATCTGGATTGGTCAACCCCGAGATCCAGGAGCATGGCTCTGATGTCTCGACAGACATGGGCATGGTCCTTGCCGGTAAGGTCGGCGATCTCGCGGGAATCCATCGTCCTCACCTGGAGCGCCTGAGCCGTATTGAAGCTTGGAGCGCCGGTCATGGGTTCACCCCCGGTAGCGGCGACCAGAAATCCGGGTCAGGCAGCGGCCGAACAGCCCGGCCGACCATGGAATACTCGTAGAGCCCGGCAAAGTCGGTGCGTATGCAGGGAATCGTGACAATCTCCCCGGCATGCTTCCAGATGCCGATCACCGGCATCCCTAGGGGAAGTTCACCTTGAAGCCAGGATCCCCTGATCGCCTGGCTAGGCAAGGCTTCGGGAGCTGGCGGGGAGAACACGGTGCCGAGCAGGAGCCCGATCGCCAGCGTTAGAATGCAGGCAAAACACATGGCCGCAAAGAACGGCGGTTCATTCGCTTTCAATGGCTGCCTCCATGGTATACCCCCAATCGATGCGTGCAGAGCACCGGGAGTAGCGGCCCCGGACGGCGCTTGATGCACTCAAGCACGGGCTTTGGGCGTTTGGCATGTGGCCGGGCGCGCCTAATGGTATAGATCCGCTGCCCGAGGACGCTAGGCTTTTGCCCCGCATCCGCCTGGGCTAAGAGCGAGACCAGGACCGAGCGGGATAGGCCAACGTCGTCTATGCAATCGGCAAGCGACTCATAGGTACACGTGCCATATACAATCAGCTGCCCCTGCATACTCCCTCCTTGTTACACACCGTTACATTCGAGCCCTTTCTCATGGTTTCTGTTACCTAGTGTTACATAAGCCTAAATTCTGTTACGTACTGTTACATACAGGCAGGATGGTGGAAGCCTCCTTGAGCGAGCGCTCGCTGTGCTCTTCGAGCCGCCGGATGCAGAGGCTGCAGATCCGATCCCACTCGCCGAAAAGATTCACCTGTTCCACTATGAGGGTGCGGATAGTCTTGGTGAATGGCCGGCCGCAGACCGTACAGGCATTTTCCAAGGGTCCACGTTCTAGGGGCTGCCCCGGACCGTTACGAAGCTCGTGAGGGTCTTCTGGACGAGGATTAGAAGGGAAGGTCATCGGTGTAATCCTCCTCCCCTGGCGAGGGATCCGGATAGCGGGGATCTATGTCATGGGGTATCTGCTGCTCGAGGGCTTCGAGCACCCAGTCAGGCACGAAGTCCGGGGACGTTTCGGGCGTGAACGGCTTCCAACTGCGATGCGGCCGCAGGATCGCGTCCACCACCACATAGGGATCCCCGTTACCCTTTACGATCTGGACGAGGTTGAGCTGGCAGGGCTTGCCCTTGATGGCGTCCAGGTCGAAGCCCTTGAGCTCCTGGGCCGAGAACGCCACGCCGCGCCAGGATTGCAGGTCCTTAAGGAGGTTAGCCTTCTCCCCCAGGCTCGCCGTGTACTTCTTGGTAGCAAGGAAGCGCGTGCCGTCGTTGCGCTTGGCTTCAAGCTCGAAGAGCAGCACGACCTTATGTTGGGGCTTATCGCGATACCCCCGCTGCCAGCCAAGGTCGAAGTAGTTAACGCAGATTGCGGGAATGAGGCCTAAGGGTAAGGGTTCATAGTCCTTATCTGAACGGGATACGATCATTGGCGCCGCCTTTCTTGCATTAGTTCATTCCAGGCACGCGCGGCTTCGGGGTTGTCCGCGGACTTAGCCCCGGACTCTCCGCAGCGCGTGCAGTGGTACCAATACCGGCCCATGCGCGAGACAAGCACTGGATCGTGGCCACAGGAGCAGTCCACAATGGCTGAGAAGGCAGGGTTAAGCATCGGGAGCCTTCCTGTCATAGCAGGGGCAGACGGACAAGGACGTGGCTGGCACCGTAAGGAAGTGCCTGGAGGTCACCGGCTCCAAGGACGCATGCCGGCAGCTGCCGCACAAGGAGTGGCCGCGCAGGGTCCTACAGAGGCTCCCGCTGTCATAGGCGGGTACGGACAGTCGATAGAGGCGCGTAGGTAGTGGCGTCGCGGTGCTGTCGAACGCTCGTGCGGGTATGGACATGGACTCCTCCTCATAAGGGATGAGTGAAACCGGAGGATCCGTTGCCTAGCTGCGTAGCGCCTGGACCTATCGCCGCGCACCTACGGATCCGTCCGGTATCGGGGGCGGAAGGGCTTGAACCTCCGCGCCTCGGCTTAGTAGCCGCCGCTCTTCCACTGAGCTACGCCCCCCAGGAAGCGCGCCTTCGGGTGAAGAGAAAACGCGCTTAGCTATGGACTTCAGGCACTATTGATGCGCTGTGCTAAACCCAGGTCTGTTTCCGCCGTATACGCCGGGATAGAGGCTTCCCGGGAGACTCCTTAGCCAGGTAGTCCGGGGCCTTAGGTAACGGGACCACCTCGAGCACGTAGGACCTCATAGAGTAGCCTCGTAAGCATCACCGGCCGGGCAGCTACGGCAGTCGTCCTCGGCGCTCTCAAGGGTGGGCAGACCAAGGTTTAAGAGTAGCTGGGACGACTCGGCATAGCATTGGCTGAACTTGCGGCAGCTGCCGCACCGATAGTGGACCATCATCTGCGTGTCCGGGACTGTATCCGTCATGGTTTGAGCTCCTGGAGCTTAGACCGCCTTAAAGCCTCAGTCTGCAGCAGAACCGGACCGCGGCGCTTGGGCAACGGGTGCCCCACTACCCAGGCGATGCTCTCAATGATGAGGCGGGCACGCTCGGGATCCCGTGGATACGGAGGACCAGCGCCGATCATGATCGTTCCTGGAGCTCCCGGGGCCTGGCAGGCACCTTATAGATCCTCACGATTTCCGGTATGTCTTCCTCATCGACCAAAACGCGCCGGCCGAAGCGGACTACCGGAATTTCGCTGCGCTGGGCGGCTGCATAGAGAAAAGAGCGTTTACAGCCAAGGCGCTCAGCCGCTTCTTGCATGGTTAAAGCCGTCATAGGTCTCTCCTTATCTCGTACTACTCCCCTATTGAAGCGCTCCGCGGAAGGTTGAGGGTGGGAGGGAATTGGATTCGTGAATTGCAACCAAGGGTATCGAGAGTTTAATCAAAGCTTGCATAAAAAGCATATTTGTGAGATATTGGAGATATAGTAACAAAAAAACCCTCCAAGGAGACGTCCGTGGAACGAGCTTTATTGATTTGGCCATGTGCACTTTGTGGTGAACAACATGTGTTTTCCAGGAATGATCTAGTAGGAATGATTGAAAAAGACGTGCAGAAGGCAGCAGATCCATATCTAAAGAACTGTAGCTGTGGGCAGAATTTCCATTTATCCAGGGCCTTCGTGGAGAACTGGATACAGAGGCGCGATATGAACCGGCGCTGGGACTGTCTTTCATAGGCATTAGTGCTGCATAACCAGGAATGCCGTTATCACCTTCAATCTTGGCGAATGTAAAGCGATTCATGGCTTGGCGACCCTGGCTGAGGCGATGAACCCGGCGAGCTCACGGCCTTGCATACTAAATTCGCGGTTAAAGTCCAGAACTGCTTCGTCAGAGTTGGCGAGTAGGATTATGGGTTTACCATCCAAAACCGCCTTGTACATTGAGAGCTCATCCCCTGCAGAAACACCCATATCCTGTGCTTGGATCCTCGGCACCATTACGGATAAGCCACGGGTTCCTCGATTGGTTAGTTTGTATTTCCTGATACGTATCGCGTTCATGAACTTCTCCTTAATACCTATTTGAGTAGTTCAAGAACACAATAATTCCTATTCGAGTACTTGTCAAGCAGTTAATTACCCAATTGCGTAGTATTATTGACGATAATAGGTATATGAAATTCTGGGATAGGGTTGAAACAGAGATAGTTTCTCAACGAACAACCTACCGATGGCTTTCGGGTAAAATAAACAAAGCCGAGACCACGGTATCTGGTTGGCGCAGACTTGGACGGCTCCCGAGAGTAGATGAGGCAGTTGCTATTGCGGCAGCTCTTGGTGTAACCGTTGAATACCTAGTAAGTGGAGAGAATCAAATCTCCTGGAAGCCTCCGATAAGATTAGCGCGAATCGTTGATGACCTCCTTGCCCTAGATGATCCCGATTTAAACGCAGTATCAGTGCTCGCGCACGGGCTTGCTGAGGCTAGCAAAGTTAGGCAAGACTCCGCTCGTACTGGCTAAAGACTCTAGAAACCACACTTTGTTTTAAAAAAGTGTGATTTTTCGTGCAATTAGAGATTTTTTGGGTGATACTTATGCCATGGACTTTTGGGACCGCGTGAACCAAGCCCTAATATATAAAAACACCACCCTAAAATGGCTAGCCAAGCATTTGAACATAAGCCCCAAAACATTGTACAATGCGATGGCAAAAAAACAAGAACCTTCGGTATCTCACGCATTTATGATAGCTGAGCTGCTTGATGTATCGGTTGAATACCTCGTCACAGGTAAGGACCCCACCGGATGGCGACCGCCCAAAAGAATTTCAAAAGTAATAGACAATCTGTTCCAACTTGATGAGCATAGTCTGAGCGCTGTAGAGACCCTGGCTGAAGGTCTCGCTCTCAAAACTAAAAGTAAAAATGTCGCGTCCGGTGGCGGGTAACCGGCGAAAGCCGGTAAAATGATAAAACAAATTGCAGAATATTGATATTTCCCACTTTTTAACAATTTTCTTAATTACACTCCTAACCATCACAATCTAGGTATTAGTCACCTTTTAACTCATCTGTTTACTATATATCTAAAATAAACTAGATCGTACTAGTTTTTTACCGCAAGTTCTTAAAACAACGTATAATGTGTCTTTTCCACTATATCGCTATAAAATATACTACTATCAGAAACAAGGACTGCTAGAATAAGGTGAGCAAAGCAGATTAGTAACTTTTCTTACACTCATAATTGATTATGAAGAACAGCATAATTAATGTTAGGACGACGCAGCTCACGCTGCGCAAAAGGGAGAAAACATGGCTGATAAATCGATAGTTGGAGATTTAATAAATTTCCGCGGATTAGTCTACTCACCAATTAATGAGAATGGTGTCATATTTTTATTTGGTAAGGTAGCAGATGATTTAAATATGTATATAGAAGAAATAAAACCTGGTTTCCCTGATTGTATTGGAAGACGGTTCGTTGGAAAAGGATGGGAACGAGTTTCTATAGAATTCGAATATCAAAGTAAGAATTTTATTCAACATGGGCATGATCCTGATAAATGTGATTTAATAATATGCTGGGAACATAATTGGAAAGACTGTCCAATTGAAGTAATTGAATTAAAAACAGAGATTAGTAGTTTCGAAAATTACTCAATAAAAAAGCCAATAGAGAATGAAACATCTATTACGGATGAATCGCTCGATTCATATTTTAAAAATAAGGATTCAGTTAATAAATTACGAGGTTGGTTCGATGCTATATTTGAAGGGATTGAAAAAAATAACCCTGAAGTTTGGATGAAGATAGGCAAGAAATACATCGGTTGGTATTCTCCGCAACGCGCGTTTGCCTCGATTAGGGTAAAAAAGACACAAATTAATATAAAATGCTTTTGTGGTAGTAGTTTAATAGAGGGCACACAGATAACAAACGAAAAACTATCTCCAAGATGGTGTAGATTTGTAATTAAAAAAGAGTCAGATATAAAAGTAGCTTTAACTATTTTAGAGGAATCAATTAAACGGATTAATAATGCACTTAAAGCAGGTGAATCAACTGGCTATTTTTCAGGTGGTAAAGGTACTGTATCTGAAATGGAAAGCCAAGAAGAAGATGATGATGAAGATTTGTCCTAACAATCGCTTCAACCGGGTAATTCCTTTGTCACAGTTTTTACTTCGCAACAACCGCGCCAAGCCCATTGGGCACGGGATTACCGGTTAAGCGTATGCTGGATGGACGCCGCTTTCGCGGCGCTAAACTAAGATAAATTAGAATAGGGTATAATCGAACGTGCCCCTAAGAACGCCGGCCGTCTATGGCGGGCTAAAGAGAAGAGGACACAACTAATGAAAGAAGCAACAATGAATACTAAAGAAATTATCGAAAGAATATTTAAGGATCCATCAACACAATATGAATTAACAGAATTTGAAACTTTGGGCAGCCCTATTCATGAAATTGTGAGTATTTATCCTAAAATTATTGAATCAGGCCGTGAAGCCGGAAAGACAAAATACTTCATGAAAAGCTTTGTGCCTTTTTCTAGTGGAAAGGAAGAGGTACAAGTATATTCAGAAGATGGAAAATCTAATCCGGAGGAAATAGTACGTCAATTATGGATTTATAAGCTATTGAATGTATATGAATATCAACCAGGAGAACTTGAACTTGAAAAAAGTATTCACTTCGGTACAGAAGTAAATACAAAAGCTGCAGATATTGTTGTCTACTCCGATGCGACCAAGCAGACACCTAAAATTATTATCGAGGTAAAAAAACCAAAAAGGAAGGACGGGATTGAGCAATTAAAAAGCTATTTAAATGCTGAAGGTTCACCAGTAGGGGTTTGGTCCAATGGAAGTGACAGCATCATACTCTATAGACCGTACCCAAAAGACTTTGATGACACGCTATTTGATATTCCCAAACGCGGCAAAGAGCCTAAAGATGTTCTCGAAGCTAAAAAGACGCTCGGCCACCTAAAAACAAATTTTAATTTTAAAAAGATTGTTCAAGATTTGGAAGAACTTGTCCTTGCCGATAGCGGCGTCGACGAATTCAATGAAATATTCAAGCTCATCTTTGCCAAAATTTGGGATGAAAAGGAAGCATTGGAAAATCGAAGAGATCAAGTTGTAGAGTTCAGGAAGTCGCTTGATCCAGAAATTACATATGACCGAATTAATAAATTATTCAAGAAAGCATCTGCTGAATGGCCTGGTATTTTTGATGAAAATGAAGATATTAAATTGAGAAAAGATCATCTTGCTGTTTGTGTAGGTCCCATCGAAGGCGTCCGGCTAATGGGTTCTAATCTACGGATAATGGATGATGCTTTTGAATATTTGCTTCCTACTGAGGCAAAAAAGAAAAAGGGACAGTTTTTTACACCCCGACATGTTGTTGAAATGTGTGTTCGTATGCTTAATCCTAAGAGGCATGAATTTGTTATGGACCCTGCGTGTGGTTCTGGGGGATTTCTTCTTCATGCAATGGATTGGTGTTATCCAGCAAAATCGAGTGATGACAGATTTAAGCGTAAACATAACTATGCTGCAAAGTATCTCTGGGGTATTGACTTTGAGCTTCGTGCGGCGAAAACTTCCCGTGCATTAATGCTAATTGCCGGAGATGGACACACAAATATTTTCGGACCCGATGTCAGCAGTCTAGATCCAAAGACCTGGTATAGCACCTCATCCGGCCAAAAGCTGATGCAGGGTTTAAAAGAAGCTAAATTGTTGAAAAATAAACCAACAACAGCAGACGAACCGAATCTGCTCCGTGATGAAGACCTCGCATGGCGTTATTTTGACGAACTAAAATTTGATGTAATCCTCGCAAATCCACCCTTTGCAGGCGAGATGAAAGATAAGAAGATGCTTGCTTACTACGACCTTGCGAAGCCGGCACTAAAACGCGCTAAAGACAAGCAGGCCAAAGAAGAGAGAGATGTTCTTTTTATTGAAAGAATATTGAAATTTCTTAAACCTGGCGGTCGTGCAGCGATAGTATTGCCACAGGGTAAGTTTAATAACTCCTCGCTTGCTTTCATTCGAGAATGGATACTCAGGAAAGCTAGACTTTTAGCCGTAGTCGGTTTGCATGGGAATACTTTCAAACCCCACACCGGAACAAAAACATCGGTCCTTTTTACTCAAAAATATACAGATGAACAATTAGCGAATATCGAAGAAGTGAAACAAAAAGTTGCTTCAAAGTGCCCTGACTATGAAAAAACAATTCGAGATTTGCTATCAAATAAACTGTACGACAAAGACATACCTGATGAAGAAATCCCCGAAGCGATTGCCGAGCTGATGCTTGAAATCTTTACTTCTGATGAAGAAACACAGGATGACGATAATGAATCCGTTGAAGAAGGCCTCGAAGCTGCAGACAGTGCTGGATCAATGGATGCAGGTGAGAACATTGATACTATGAATGATAAAATTAATGAGCTTAGGTCGAGCCTGATAAAAGCAAAACAGAAACTTTCTGATCTTGATTCTGACTTCGAAGCATTGCAGTTGGAACGGGACCGCGAACTTGAGATCGCTGATAGAGCCGCAAAGGCTGAAATCAAAGCGAATTATAAAGAACAAGAAAAAGCTCTCAAGGAAAAACAGAAGACTCAACAAAAGCAGATAAAGGCTGAGATTAAGTCTCTAGAGAATGCTATCCCTGAAGCAGAATACGAACTGAAACTTCTCACCAACAAAGGAAAACTGCAAATCATTCTTGGTGATGGTGACCTGATCGGCTCGCTCAAGAATCGCTGGATTGATGCAGAAGTAGCGAAAAAACTGGATTACCCTATATTTATGGCAGTGAGTGAACGGGGCGGTAAAAACAATTCCGGCGATTATGAGCACATGACTGATGGAAATGGGAACCTGATGGAGTTCGAAGACGGCCAACCTATAATCAATCAAGACCTTGTAAACTACAATTTAAGTGCAGAAAACCTAGCTGAGGCCAATAAAATACCTGATGACCAGCTTTGTATTGCTGAAGCCTTTATTCGCTTTGCTCAGAAAAACAAGTTTGATTTCTGGGAGGCGGAATAATGGCTGTTTGGAGTGAGGTAAATTTGTCAAGTTTACAATATACTAGACTTGATGGAGAGTTTTATAGCCCTCAATATATTAAAGACGATAAGTTATGGGCGTGTTTTTCAGATAAATATAGTATTAAAAAACTAGGAAAGCTACTTTCATCCCCTGTTAGGACTGGTCATACCCCTAGAGATCGCAGAATCACAAAAGACGACGAACTTGTTCACTTTATTAAAACTAATACTTTACGAGAAGGCAGGATAGATTACTCAAACTGTTTTTTCTTACCAAAAAGAGTTTTAAAAAAAAATGATTTTATACCTAATGATTCAGTTGTAGTTACCATTATAGGAGCAACTCCTGAAATTGTTGGGAGAACAGCGATTATACGAGATATTGACCCAGAACGAGTAACAAATCAAAATGTTGCAATAATTGAAACAAGTAATCTATTAGATCCATACTATTTGACAGCATATTTTCAGACGAAGTATGGACGGGATCAGTTATGGCGACATTCACGGAGAACAGAACAGGTAAATCTAAATTGCCGTGAAGTTGAAAGAGTAATCATCCCTTATATTGATATTGAAAAACAAAAGAAGATTGGCAATCTCATTCGTGATTCATTTTCGAGACTCGATCTCTCCCAATCCCTCTACACCCAGGCCCAAGAACTCCTCGAACGCGAGCTAGGGCTGGATAAACTTGTGTTTGACAGGCCGCTGTCGTATGAGGCGCGCTTGAGTGAGGTGGTGGGGAATAATCGGGCAGATGCGGATTATTATCAAATACCATTCAGAATGCTTGAAGAGCATTTGAAAAAATTGAATACCACCCCACTTGGTAAAATGGCAACAGTTATTAAAGGTACTGAAGTAGGCTCTCATTCATATGTTGAAAACGGAATTCCATTTCTTCGTGTAAGCAATATCAAAGATAAAGGCATCAGCCTAGGGAATAGTGATAAATACATTTCATCACAATTATATTCAGCCCTAAAATGTTATCAGCCACAAGTTGGAGAGTTATTACTAACAAAAGATGGAACACCAGGTGTGTGTTATACAGTTACAGTTGAAATTGAAGGCATTGTTTCCGGCGGAGTTGTTCGTTTGCAATTACAGGATAGCAAGATTCCCAAAGAATATTTGAGTTTAGTTATAAATTCACGTATTTGCAAAATGCAAATAGATCAAGAGTGTTCAGGCGCGTTGATAGTACACTGGAAACCTAATTCTATAATGAAACTAAAAATACCAGTTTTGCCAGATAGTACAATGAAAGAACTTGGGGGGCTTGTTTCTGAGTCAAAAAAGGCACTTTACGAATCCCAGCAACTCCTCGAACAAGCAAAACGCCGTGTCGAAGAACTCATTGAACAGGCGGTGCAGAAATGAACCGTCTGGAGATGCATTATACTAAAAATGGAGGCTGAACAATGAATTTATCCATTGAAGATAAACAGTTATTGCAGGAACTATGCGCACAACATGAAGTTAATTTAGATAAAGTATTGAAATTGCTTGATACTGTTCACGAATATGAGTTTAAGGACCGACGCTCCGGCATTTACGATGCGCTTAGAGAGATACTTAAATCAAGAGAGATCGCAGGAGGAAGCACAAAATGATTCTGCGAAAACTTGTCATAGAAAATTACAAATCATTTCAGTTTCCTACCGAAATACAATTCCCTGCGAGTGAGAAAGATAAAAGCATATTTCTTATCGGCGGCATGAACGGTGCCGGTAAGTCCTCCATTATGGAGGCTATAAACTTTTGTCTTTATGGCGTAAAAAATGAAGAAATTTACCGTTGTATCAACAGAAAAGAAAAGTCTCGAAATAATACAGCCGTTTCCTTTGAAGTAGTTCTTGAAGAAGATGATGGGGCTGAACTCATAATAAAAAGGTCATGGACTGCAGGTACTATTGATGACCCCAAGCCTAAAGACCTGTCCGAACGTCTTGTCGTGGTTAAAGACGGTAGGCGTGTAACTGTTCAAAATAAGGAGATTTGGCAAGAATATATCCGCGCTGCAATGCCTCCGGGGATTACGCAGTTTTTCTTCTTTGACGGCGAGAAGATTCAGGAAATTGCTTCTGACGACCACTCGGAAGTTAGGCTCAAGTCATCTCTCGAAGCAGCTCTGGGCATCCAGTATATTAATCAACTTGCCACTGATGTAACATATCTCAAACAGGAAGAGCGAAAGGGCTTTGTAGATATTACTGACGCGGACCTCGAGTTTAAAGAAAGTGAATTAAAGAGAGAAAAAACCAAACTTTATAAAAAACATCAGGAAAAAGAAGAAGTCAGAGCGGAAATTAAGTCATTCACTGAGCAACAGGACGATGCGAAAGCCAGGTTTCAGGCAGTTTTTAATCAGACACCTGAATCGAAGGACTCTATCAGGCAAAATGAAAAAAAACGGATTCAATTGTCCAATCGCCTAAACCAGATCGAAAGTGAAATAAAAGTATTATGTGAATCTTTTCTGCCATTTTCATTAGCAGGAACTTTGTTTGATCGCATTAGTAATCAGATTGATACTGAGCGCTCGTCAGCACTAAGCGATGCTATTCGGGAAAATGCGGCTGAACTTGCGAAAAAAATTGTTCGTGTAGTGGAAGAACCAGAACCAATATATAAAGAAAAACTTTCACCTAAGAAGATGTTTGAACTGGAAAAAAGAATCGAACAACTTTTGAATGATGGGCAATCAAGAAACATTGCGAAAGTACTGAGTCTTTCCGAAAGAGATGCTGCCAAAGTATTAAACCAAATAGAATCTTATGAAAAAAGTGATGTGTTTCTAATTACTCCACTAATTGAAGAAAAAAATGAAATCATTCTTCAACTCAAAGATTTAGAAGCATCTTCGAGAAGTAAAGGAGCGAGTGATTCGGAACAAGAACTCTTTTCAGAGCTTCAAGAGACTATAGAAAACAGTGCTATTCAGATAGGCAGAAAAACCGAACAGCTTAGACTTATTGAAGACGATCTTTTGATAATAGAGCACAAAATCAAAGAAATAGAACTTGAGATTGAAAAACTCTATGAGAAACACCATCTATCAAAAGACAAGGCTGATTTTATTTCCGAATGTGATGCAATTGCCAATCTTCTTGCTCAATTTGTAGTCAGATTGAGAAAAAACAAAATTCATCTACTTCAAGAAAAGACATTTGAAATGTACCGGCTATTGTCCAGCAAAGCAGGTCTCATCAAGGATATTACAATCGATGAAAGAACCTACGAAATTAAAGTAATCGATCGTTCTGGCCATGAAATAAAAAAATCCGGTCTTTCAGCCGGCGAAAAGGAAGTGTTTGCAGTTTCACTTCTATGGGGGCTTGCGCAAACCAGTCAATTAAAATTACCGATCATTGTCGATACACCTTTATCAAGGCTGGACAGCACACATCGAGATAATATCATCAATAACTATTTTCCAAATGCCGGGCAACAAGTAATTGTACTTTCAACGGATACGGAAATAGACACCAATTACTATAAAATCTTGAAAGCCCACTTGTCTGGTGCAGCCAAGCTTGAATTTGATCATAAGCAGGAATTAACAACTGTTAAAACCGGCTACTTCTGGGAGGATTAAAAATGGCTGATAGATTATATACAACAAGAGAAACTGATGAAATATTGAGTGCATTACGGCTCGAAACAAAACTTGAAAAATTTGTCATTGCCAGAATCGCTTTAATTCTTTCTCTTACAGAGGATGGTGTAAATGTTTCTGTTTCTTCAGATTTTAGTGGCGCAGAAATTAAGCGCCCAACATTTATGGGGCAAGATGAATTATTTATTCGAACACTAATTAGCGCTGTATATAAAAGCCCTGATTTTGAAGAGGATTACTTTTATTCAAATAAATCAATTATTAAGAATCATATTGATAATGGTGCATTAAAACTTAAAAAGATATTTGAAGAATCTGGAAATAATACTGATTTATTAATAAAAAAGCTTGTTTCAAGGATTGAGTTTAGGGGAAGAAAAGAACTTTTTGGTAAAGGATTTGAGATTTTTCTCGGTAAGGAGATTCTCCAAAAGAATGATGTGGTTATGGAACTCAACAATACACGTATCCATGCGAATTCACACATGGCAATTATGGGAAAACCTGGCGTTGGTAAAACGCAGTATTTGTTAAAAATTCTAGCAGACATTCGCCATCAATCAAATTACCAAACAAATTTTATTTATTTTGATTATAAAGGAGATGTTGCAGACAATTCTAAATTTACAGAGGTATCTAAAGTACAGGTATATAGGCTTCTACAAGGTACTCAAACTCTTCCAATTAATCCTTTTATATTACCAAACTACGATGAACAAACTATCAATATATCTGCTCGCGAGAAAGCAGAAAGCTTTGCGTCTATTAACTCTAAACTTGGAGTAGTCCAGAAAGGTGCCTTAACAGAAGCCATTCGTGCTGCTTATGCAAGCCGATCCAATACAGGAATACCATATCCAGATTTTAGGGATATCTATGATATTGCTCGTTCGAGTTATGAAGAAGAAGGGAAAAAGGATGACAGCCTTATTGAGGTTCTCCGTGACTTATCAGATTTCAATTTATTCTGGTCACATGGTTCAGATGTAACTCCAATCGAAAAGCTGACGGATAGATCATTATTAATTGATGTTCACTCGATGCCAGTGCTTAAAGAACTGGTTGCTTACCTTGTGATTGAACGATTGTATAAAGAGATGTCGGTATTGCCTGATAGCCCTATTGTTGATAATCAAAGAACAATACGAACAATACTTGTAATTGATGAAGCGCATAATTATTTGGGCCAAAAGAATATATTTTTGCAGAGAATTATTCGAGAGGGTAGATCAAAAGGAATAGTGGTTTTCTTTGCCAGTCAGTCACCAAATGATTATCAGCAAAAGTTCTTCAACTTCCAGGAGCTTCTTGAGTTTGCCTATATTTTTCAATGTGATGGTGTATCTGCGAGTTCTATTCAAGATATATTAGGTTGCAGTCAAAAAACAGCAAAGGACCTTCAGACAGAGGTATCACGATTGGAACCATGGCAAGTAATAAGTCGAGGAATAGATCAAAAAGATGAGTTTGTTAAGTTTACTGCAGAAGCATTCTATAAAAACTATTGAATAAAGACCGCCTTCGCCGTCCCGGCTCAGGCGGAAGAGGGGCTCGAAGAAACATTATAGAAGGAAGAAGCACTTGAGTTCAAGCTCGAAGCGCAGCGGTATCCACTTATAATAATTTATTTTATAGCAGGTTTAAGCCAAGAAGCTCATTCGAGCTTGTATCAAATTTTAAGGCTCCGAGTTGATTTAGAAGGTTTTGAGTATTTTATGTCTTTCTTGCCTCAACGAAGATATCATTTGCCAAGGCACTCGCCGCGATCCGCTGCTCCTCCGTCAGGTGTGAGTAGCGATCCGTCATTTCCTCACTCTTATGCCCGGTGAGCATGCGCAGTGCGTAGTCCGGAAGCTTATCGCGCATGACAGAATTATAGTAATGACGCCATGTATGGAACGTAAGATGCCGTATCCTTCGCTCGCTTTCCGGGATCCCTGCGGCGGTGCATGCTTCTGTGAACTGATCCTGAATATACTTTCTCGATAACGCCCGGCCCTTTTTGGATCCATAGATCACAAACCCGTCTCCCCATGGGCTTTGTGCAGCTACCTCTCTCAATACCTCCTCGGTTTGTTTAGGGAGCGGGACGATGCGGGAACTTCCCCACTTTGGAGCCTTGAGGCCTTCCTTATCCTGCCAGTTGTGCCTTACGATTATTTCCCCTGCCTTGATGTCATCGAGCTGCAGCCCGCGAATCTCGCCTAAGCGCATGCCCGTCGTTGCCGCCAGCAGGTTTACCGCGTAGTACCGGGTATCCGGCCACGGGCCTCCCAGAATCTTCTTGGCCTCTTCCATGGTCAAAATGGTGCGTTCTGACTTAGGTTCTGCCATTTTTGCCACCCGGGCAGCAGGATTCGAGCTTATCAAACCCAGCCTATAGGCCTCAGCAAGCGGAACTGTGATCGACTGACGTGCCGTGTTTACCGTTCGTGGCGAAATAGTTTTCGAGTTATAAAGCGCCATTACGAAGCCTTCAAGGTGCCCAGGTGTTACGAGCGAGAGGGATAAACCTGGATGATGGGCCTCAAAATAGGGTTTTGCATGGTTGATCACAAGGTAGCGGTTATTTTGCAGGTAGGCCGGCGATATGGCCCTGCCTCGAGCTCTTAGGGCCATGGCATATTGGCCCTCGTCGGCCCAGAACGTCGCCAGATAATCAAGTAAAGTTAGCGCCTGCCCTTTAGCAGAAACCGGCCGATGGGACTGCAGCCATGCTTCGACGATACGGCGAGCTCCGGGCTTGGTTGTTGGACTCGTGTTTGGAGGCAGGACGCCAGTGATTTCGGCAAGAAGGGAGGCGACGGACCGTCTCAGGATGTATTTTCCGGCCTCGTTCGACCAGAACTGCACATAGAAGACCTTGCCATCCAAAGCGCCGTCGGCACGCCTATACAGGATAAAGGGCTCTCTCATAATAAAGATGATACCACGATTTTAGATATTTACTACCCAATTTGCTACCCAAAAGAAAAACGGAGCCTGTTAAGGCTCCGTAATTCCTTGCTCCACAAGAGCGTCCGATGGGAATCGAACCCACATCTCCAGCTTGGAAGGCTGGGGTAATAGCCACTATACGACGGACGCGATATTAACGTATGTCGCTATACGCGACATGTTTTTAAATGTTGCCGTCGTTTGCCGCTGGCTTAGTACTCATTCGGCCAATTGGAGCCAGAATCTACCAGCGTCATACGACGCGCTCATTTTGTCGTGTGCTGCTTTCAGCAGCACGAATTCTAAGGTTGTCGTCGTTCATCTCGGGCTTTTCACTAATTCGGTCGTCTGTAGACTAAATCAGCCCTCGTTGTACGACGGACGCAAAGTATAAGGGAAAATCTAGCACTACGGGGGGGGAAAGGTCAACGGGGGCAAAGAAAACCCCGGGGGCGGAGCCCCCGGGGAACGCGTTAGAGGGCCGAGGCCCTCCTGTTTGCGTCAATCATCGTGTATGCCTCCTTTCTCGCATG
Organism: Treponematales bacterium; assembly: GCA_041741035.1. GTDB lineage: Bacteria > Spirochaetota > Spirochaetia > Treponematales > UBA12059 > UBA5200. The sequence goes on along the minus strand of JBGSKZ010000745.1, from coordinate 4,649 downwards.
GGCGGCCTTGCGGCCGCTAGCGAATACTCAGGATATGCCGGCAAGGCTACTATCGCATGGGAAAGAGGGAGGGAGAAGGCTAAAACTCCGCTATATGAATACTTTCTACGATGTAAGTACTAGGGGAAAAAATGATTATAACGTTTAGATCAGTTTACACGCTTTTTATTGTGTGGTAAATTCTCAGGTAAATCCAGGGCACTTTGCCGCGAGCGCGGCATCGCCCTATAACGCTCAAGGAGGCGCACAATGATGATCAACGCAGTAACTGATTCCGCCGTCCGATTATTCGTCGGAGCCGCTTGAGCAGCGAAGGAACGATTCGTAGCCGGAAGAACCGGCACCGGCGCCCGGAAGCGCCTACTTATCGGAATGATCCTTTTCCGCTCGGCCAAGCGGCAGTCGCCCTGCTAACCGAGAGGATTCCGTATGTCTTATTTAAAGGGAGAAGATACCCTCCCGCCAGAATTACTCGCAGAGATCCAAAAGTACGTGCAAGGGGCCTTGGTGTATATACCGAGGCCGCCGCAAGAGCGTATGCCCTGGGGACACAAGAACGGTACCCGGGTACAGCTCGACCAGCGTGACGAAGCGATTCGCGAAGCGAAGGCCGCGGGCAAGACCATCAATGAGCTTGCCGACGAATACGCTCTCTCGTCCGATGCCATACGCAAGATCCTGTACCGCAAGAAGCCTATCCTGGGCGTGTGCGCAGATGTCCCGCAGTTAACGCAGGGCCTTTGCGCCGATATTCACGCAGTCCGTCCCGGCGCCGCCTAAAGCGGCGGCCGCAGAAGCGTAAGCTTCCTCGGTCGCGCGGCTTTCAGGCCCGCCGGGCGCGGGCTTTTTCAACCCTGCCCATAGGCTATGCGCGGGTCCAGCATGGCGTAGGCTATGTCTAGGAAAGCATAGGTCAGGCAGTATATGGCCGTCACCATGGCCAAAATCCCCGTTATTAAATTGATATCGTTCCATCCCAGGGCGTTGAAGAGGGCCGTGCCCAAGCCCGGCCTGGTCACGACCCGCTCCAGGAGTATATCGCCCACGATGGACTGGGCGAAGGTTTGGGCCGCCAGGGTCATAACCCCCGGGGCCGCCGTTCGCAAGCCGTGCTTGCGCAGTATCTTCGCCTCGGGTATGCCCCTGCCCCTCGCCGCCATGACGAAATCCTCCTGCATGGGGATGACGACCATCGACCGGGTAAGGTAGGCGAAGCTCCAGAGCTTTATGACCACGAGGGTAAGCAAGGGCAGGATCAGGTAGGACAGGTAGTCGAAAAAGCGCCCGATCGCGCCGGCCGGCGGCTCCGCGGAATAGAGAGAACCTATCCTGAAGATGGGTAGGAGATAGACGAAAAACAGGATAAAGAAGGTGCCTAGCCACCATGAGGGCGTGCCGTACATGACCATGGTCGTGAGGCTGGCTACCCTATCCAGCCTGCCGCCGGGCTTAGCGGCCATGCGCGTGCCCAACCACAGGCCTAAGGCTATGCTGATGAGGGTGCTGCTCGTGAAGAGTATGAGGGTGTGAGGAGTACGCTCCAGGACGATATCTCGTACTTTGCTGGAGCGTGCGGGATACTTCGTCACCGCGGAGCGGGAGTCGCCCAAATTGAGGGTCATGATATACCAGGTACGCCGCAGCACGCGCTGCCAGGAGGGCAGGTGCAGGCCGAAAGAGCGCTCCAAGGCTTCCATGGTTTCCTTCTTGAAGGCTATGACGTCTTCGGCGTTCTTTAGCTCGGAATTGTTCATGACCGCGCCTTGAACCATCTCGACGATCTGGCTGCGTACCGTGGTCTCCATCGTGGCATTGACTACGGCGGATATGCAGAGTATGGCCACCATGAAACTCAGGTAGCTGCGAAATAGTCGCCTCGCTATATATTTAAGCCTACCGAGCCGAGTCGAGCGGAGCGCATGCTGATGATGCTGCATGCCTGCCATCCTAGCCACTTTGCTAGCGGCAAGCAAGGGAAAACGGCCCCGCCTTGCGGGCGGGGCCGAGCGTTAGGACAAGGCTTGGCTTTAGCGAACGCGGAGCCAGCGGAGTATCTCGCCCATCTTGTGGCGCTTGCCGGTCATCAGGATGCCCACCCTGAATATCTTGGCGCCGAAAGCCGCTATTCCGTAGATCGTGACCACGAGCAGGCCTATGCACAGGCCCAGCTCCCACCAGGCGGGAGCGGATACGAGGAGGCGCACCAGCATGACTATGGGGCTCGTAAGCGGGAAGAAGGAGAGGGCCATGACGAGGGGGCTGCCCGGATTCATGACCATCGTGCTGATGAGTACCATGGGGATGACGAGGAAGAGTATGAGGGGCCAGGCCAGCTGGCCTAAGTGGTGCTCGTCCTCGGCGGCGGCCCCCAGGGCGGCGTAGCCCGCGGCATAGAGGAAGTAAGCCAGTATGAAGAACACCACGAGCCAGAGGAAATTGGCCACCGACACGGCCGCGGGCAGGCTTAAGCCGAAGGCGGGCCCCACCACGGTGACCATGAGCACGCCCATGCCTATCCACACCGCGTACTGCAGAAGCCCGGCCAGGCCCAAGCCGGCTATCTTACCGAACATCAGGTCGCGGGATGAGAGGCTCGAAAGCATGATCTCGACGGTCTTGTTCGTCTTTTCCTGCACCACCGAACGGCCTATCATCTGGCCGTAGAGGAGCACGGTCATGTATATGAGCATGACGAAGGTAAGGGCGGTAAGAAGGATGCCCAAGAAGTCCTGATCGGTCTTGGTTTCCTCGCTCTGGTCAGCGCCGAGCTTGATCACCCTGAAATCCGGCCTGGATAAGAGGCGCTGCGCCTGTTCCTGGCTTAGGCCAGCCTCGCGTATCCGCGCCTGCGTGGCATAGGAACCGAGCATGGCCCCTATGCTGCCATAAATGGTAGCCTCGGTGCCGGTCTTGGTAAAGTAGCGAGCCTCATCGTCGGGCCAGGAAGCGGGCACTTCCACGTAGCCCGCGTAGTCGCCGGAGAGCACCATGTCCTTAGCCCGCTGGGAGTCGCTAACCTTTACCAGGGTCATGCCCTGGCTCGCCACCGCGCCCTCGAGGTAATCGCCGACCGCGGGATTAGCCGCATACAGGGCCAAGGTCTTGCCCGAGCCCATGACCGTAGGATTATTCGTAAGGAGCGTGGGCAGCACCGTAACGGCGAATATGAAGAAAGGCCCGAGTATGGTCATGATGACGAAGGTCTTATTGGCCGCAGCCGCCTTGAATTCCCGCTTTGCCACCGCTAAGAGCTTACGCATGCTGAGCCTCCCCCCGGCCGGTTTCCGCCGTATCGCCGCCTACGAGGCGTATGAAAATGGAATGGAGGCTGGGTTCGAGTAGCTCGAAGCGGCGCATGCGCAGGCGGCCCGCGAGGTCGCGGTAGAGCCTGTCGGCGGCGTCTTCGCCCTTAAGCTCCACTTCCATCCAGCGGGGGAACTCGCGGGTAGCGCTCACGTAGGGCAGAGCCGCTACGAAAGAAGCGTCGCCGTCGTATTCTATGCGCGCCGCGTCCGAACCGAAGCGCGCCTTTACCTCGGCGAGGCTGCCCGAGGCTACCTCCTTGCCGTGATTTATAAGGAAGATGCGTTCGCATATGCGCTCGGCGTGATCCATGATATGCGTGGAGAAGAGCACGGTCTTGCCCGCGCGCTTGAGCTCGAGCAGGGCGTCGAGCAGGAGGTCCTGCGATACGGGGTCCAGGCCCGAGAAGGGCTCGTCGAAGAGCATGATATCGGGGTCGTGGGCCACGGTGCCTATGAACTGCACTTTCTGGGCCATGCCCTTGGAGAGCTCTTCGATCTTACGGCCCTTCCAGTCGAATATGTCGAAGCGCTTAAGCCACTCGTCGGCTCGGGCCGCGCTCGCGGCCTTGTCGGCGCCTTTGATCTCGGCTAAGAAGGCGAGCATGTCGCCCACTTTCATTTTCTTGTAGAGGCCCCGCTCCTCGGGCAGATAGCCTATGCGGGCCTTGTCGGATTCCGCCAGGGGCTTGCCGTCAAGCATGATGCTCCCCGAATCCGGCGCGAGGATGTTCATGATCATCCTGATGGTGGTGGTTTTTCCAGCGCCGTTCGGGCCAATGAGCCCGAATATTTCCCCCGGCTTAGCGGAAAAATTAACGCCGTCCACGGCTTTGACCGAGTCAAAGGCCTTGACGACGTTTCGTAGGTCTATCACGTTGCGCTCCTTTTGGCGATCACGGAGCGGCTTGGCGACAAGGCCCTCCATAATCCCTATTTTGCTTTCTCCGCCGTTGTATTTACCTCAGGCGGCGCGGGGCACCGTATGGCTGCCCCCTTGCTTTATAAAATACCGGACCGGCGGGAGTCCGGTCAAGCCATGCTTATTTTTATAGATATACTTGTATTGAGTGCCTGCGATGAGGCTACGGGACCAGCCATCGAACGGCGTAGGGCGGAAGTATAAGCGACGTGGCGCCGGGCTGCGCCAATCCCTCCCCAAGGGCGAATGGGTCCAGGATGCGCGACGCGACGCGCCAGCTTTCAGGCAGGGCGACCCTCGCCGGACTGCGCGAGCAATTGATCAAAACGAGTACGCTGGCGGCGCCGCCGCCTCGTTCCACGAGGAATACCGGCCCCTGCGCCGGGAAGGCGCGGCGCGGGCTTGACGGCGCGAAGGCAGGATAG
>JBGSKZ010000744.1:0-2490 GCA_041741035.1 Treponematales bacterium | reverse complement strand
GGCAAGCGCGGCGAGCGCGCTTAAGAAGGCGCGCCTGCTAAATCGGGCTTGGCCGGCTCTGAATGGGTTGGGGCCGAGGCCCGCCGCGAGAAACAGGGCCAAGCCTATGCCGAGTTGCCGCGGCTCTTCCCGCGCCAGGGGCAGGTCGAGGGCGAGCGTCCCGTAATACGCGCCTATGCCGGCCAGGAAGAAGCAGATGCTGGCCGCTTGCGGGAAGCGCCGCCGCGCCGCCTTGGCGAGCAGGGCCGCGACGATGAGCATGCCGATGATGAATATGAACGCGCTATGGGCGTTATTCTCCATTGCTTTACCCTAAATCATCGCGGAGCGGAACGCAAATGCGCGGCGCTTGCCGGGGAGTAGCAGAGGAGAACCGGGGAGTAGCCGGGGCGCGGGCCTTAAAGCTCCCCGAGAACGACCACCTCGGGCTCAAGCTCGAAGCCGTAGGCGGCCCTGGCGGCCTCCTGCGCTTCGCGCATCAGGATCAGCATGTCGCGCGCGCTCGCCTTGCCCGCGTTCACGAATATGTTCGCGTGCTTGGGGCTTACCATGGCGTCGCCCACGCGCCGGCCCCTGAAGCCGAGCTCGTCGAGTATTTTCCCGGTAGGCCTGCCGAAGGCCCGGTTGTTCTTAAAGAGGCTTCCCGCGCAGGGGTAGTCGAAATGGCCCTTCTGGCGCCTATCCTCTTCGAGCTGGCTCATGCGCGCGCTCAGCGCTTCTCGGTTTCCCGGCGGCAGCGCAAAGCTCGCGCCCAGCACCACGGCGCCCGCCAGGGAAGCGCCGGGCATGAAGGGCGTATGCTTGTAGGCCCAGGCCTGCCTGTCTATGCCCAGCCGGGCCACGCCGTAATTCTCGTCCAGGTAGCGCACGTCGAGCAGGAGGTCGGCGAATTCTCGCTCGTAGCAGCGGGCGTTCATGTATACCGCGCCGCCCGCCGAGCCCGGCAGGCCCGCGGCGAATTCCATGCCGGCCAAGCCCCTGTCCCGGGCAAAGGCCACGAGCCGGCTAACGGGCACGCCGCAGGCCGCGTAGATACCGCTTCCTTCCGCGCTCGCCAGCTCGCGAAGTTCCCCGAGCAGCGCGGTGCACAAGACGATGCCGCGCACGCCCTCGTCGGCCACGAGGAGGTTGGCCCCGCCGCCTATGACCTGCACGGCTATGCCTTCCGCCTTCGCGGCTTTGAGCAGGGCCGCGAGGGATTCCTCGGAGCGGGGCAGCACGAAGGCGTCGGCGGGCCCGCCTATCCTGAAGCTTGTATGCGGGGCCAGCGGCTCGTCGTAGCGCGTTTCCGCGTCGATATTGCAATTTTCCAGGAATTTACGTACTGTACTCATCGTTGTCATAGTATCCTTCTTCGGATATCGAGGACAAGGCGCCCTGCCGTAGCGGCGGGGCATAAGGCACTCTTGAAAGGAGGACCGCATGGGCTTACAGCTTTTTAACACGCTCGGACGAAGCCTCGAGGAATTCGTACCGCGCACATCCGGGAAAGTAGGCTTCTACGGCTGCGGTCCCACGGTCTACAATTTCGCCCATATAGGCAATTTGCGCGCGTACGTGTTCGAAGATACCCTCGTCCGCGCCTTGGAATACCTAGGCTATGACGTTACCCACGTGATGAATATCACCGACGTGGGCCACCTCAGCGGCGACGACGATACCGGCGAGGACAAAATAGTAAAGACGGCCCAGGAGCGGCATAAATCCGTGCTAGAGGTGGCCCAATACTATAGCGACGCCTTTTTTAAGGACAGCGGGCGGCTCAATATCAAGCGTCCCACCATAGTGTGCAAAGCCACCGAGCACGTGGGCGACATGATTGAGCTCATCAAACGCCTCGAGGCCAAGGGCTTTACCTATATGGCCGGGGGTAACCTCTACTTCGACGTGGCCAAGTTCCCCGACTACGGCAAGATGGCGATGCTCAAGCTCGACGAGCTTCAGGCGGGCACCAGGGTGGAGCTGGACCAGAACAAGCGCAATCCCCTGGATTTCGTCCTCTGGTTCACCAAGAGCAAGTTCGAGGATCAGGCCCTGCAATGGGATAGTCCCTGGGGCAGGGGTTATCCGGGCTGGCATATAGAGTGCTCGGCGATGAGCATGAAGTACTTGGGCGAGCAGTTCGACATTCACGCCGGCGGCATCGACCATATACAGGTGCACCACACCAACGAAATAGCGCAGAGCGAGGCGGCCACCGGCAAGCCATGGGTGCGCTACTGGCTCCATAACGAATTCCTCATTATGGATAAGGGCAAGATGAGCAAGAGCTCGGGCAACTTCCTTACCCTCCAGACCCTGGTGGACGCGGGCTACGATCCTTTGGATTACCGCTACCTCCTGCTCGGGGGCCATTACCGCTCGCAACTGCAGTTTAGCTACGACGCACTCGACTCCGCCAAGGCATCGCGCCGTTCCCTGAACGAGCGCGTGCTCAGCCTGCGCGACAACGCCACGCCGGAGGGCTCAAGCGCTCCCGCCCTGCCATCC
>JBGSKZ010000743.1:0-8853 GCA_041741035.1 Treponematales bacterium | reverse complement strand
CCGGGGGCCACCGCGCACGTGGCGGGGATCGTTCAGGCCGCGGAACTGCCTAGGACCGCGCCGCTCGTCCTCATGGTCGTCGTGGCTGCCCGAGCCCGGCTTGGTATAGGGGTGCTCGCGCACCACGGGTATGGGCTTGCCAAGGAGGCGTTCCACCTGGCGCAGGAACTTTTTCTCTTCGGTATCGCAGAATGAAACGGCCTTGCCCGAAGCGCCCGCGCGGGCGGTCCTGCCTATGCGGTGCACGTAGGTCTCGGGCTCGGTTGGCTGGTCGAAATTGAACACATGGGTTATATCGTCCACGTCTATGCCGCGGGCGGCTATGTCGGTGGCTACCAGTATGGGGGTAAGCCCGGCCTTGAAGGCTTCCATGGTCTTAGTGCGGTTGCCCTGGCCCTTGTTGGCGTGAATGACGCCCGCCTCGATGCCGGCGGCGTGCAGGGACTTGGCTATGCGGTCCGCTCCGTGCTTGGTCTTGCTGAATACCACCGCGCGGGTAACGGGGAGCTCCTTGATCAGATAGGCGAGGAGGTCGCGCTTCGCGCCTTTTTCCACGTAGTAGAGCGTCTGCTCGATCTTCTCTACCGCTGGCTGCTCGGGGTCTATGTCGACGCGCACGGGGTCGCGCAGGAAGCTGTGCGCCAGGTCCTGGATTTCTTCCGGCATGGTAGCGGAGAAAAGGAGGGTCTGCCTCTGCTTGGGCAGGAGGGCTATGATGCGCTTCACGTCATGGATGAAGCCCATGTCGAGCATGCGGTCCGCTTCGTCGAGCACGGCTATCTCCACGGCGGACAGGTCTATATAGCCCTCGCCCTCGAGGTCGAGGAGCCTGCCCGGCGTGGCTACGAGGACGTCGACGCCGCGCTCCATAGCCTTGATCTGGGGCGCCTTGCCGACGCCGCCGTATACGCAGGCGCGCTTAAGGCCGGCGTTGCGGCCGTAGGCCGCGAAGCTGGCGTCTATCTGCATGGCCAATTCGCGGGTGGGGGCGACCACGAGGGTGCGCGCGCGCCGCTTCTCCCGCTTGGTCCCGGAGTTTATCAGGTATTGTATGGTAGGCAGGGCGAAGGCGGCGGTCTTGCCGGTGCCGGTTTGCGCGCAGCCCAGGAGGTCCTTGCCCTGGAGCAAGGAGGGTATAGTAGCCGCCTGTATGGGCGTGGGCGTGACGTAGCCCTCATGGGCAAGCGCGGCTATGCAGAGCGGCGCCAGGCCGAGAGCCTCGAATTCGGGTAGATGCATGGGATTCCTTGAACGAGATACAAGATAAGCACGTTATTAGTAACGGCCGCGATGGTGCGTAACCGGTCGCGCCGGCCCGCGTATAATCTCGTTCCTTTGAATATATAGGAAATCCATGCGCGCGGATAGGGGATAGTACGGCCGGCGGAAGGGATCGCCCCCCGCGCCGCGTCAATCCTCGAGCTCATCCTCCTCGTCGCCCTGCCCTATGAGGCTAGGGTCCACGCTTGAGCATTTTTCCTTTACCGCCTGCGAAAAGCTGAATTTAGGCACCATGGCCGCCGGTTTCGCGGGCACGAGAAGGTCCTCTCCGGTTTTGAGGTTCTTGACCAGCCGGGCCTTTCGGGCCGCCTGGTAGCGCAGGCTCGCGCCGCCCAACTTGCCCACCGATACCCGCTCACCCAGGAGCAGCCCGGTTTCTATCATGGACAGGTAATCGTCTATCAGCGCGCGCGCGAGCACCTGGGTAACGCCGTTCTTCTTGGCTACGTAGTTTATGATGGCTTTGGTGGTAAACTGGTCTACGTCGTCCGCGCCTTCGAGGGAAAGGCTCTTGTTGAGCTTGATAAAGCCGTTCGTCAGGTATACCGTCGCCTCGCGCACCCTGCGTTCCTGCTCGTCGGGGCTCAAGCCCCCGGGGCATACGGCTATCCTATAGAGCGACGAGGAACGCTTTAGGGCCGAGCCCTCGAACATGGCTACCTTATCGACGCTCGCCTCGGCGGCCAGGTTGGTCTTGTCGCTCCGTACCAGCTCGGGCACGTCCGTTCTCATCTTTATAGAGGCATACTCGAGCCAGCGGTCTTTGCCGCGCTTGGGCCCGAGGGTAATGAGCGAACCCGAGTAGCTCAAGAATATGGCCGCGCGCGCGTCGTCGGCCTGCATGGACGGCAGCTCTTCCATGCCTAGCGCCGCGCATTGCGCGCTGAAGAGCCTGAATTTCTCCAGCCATAGCCCGGATAGGCGCTTCTCGGCCTCTTCGTCGCCCGCGAGGCCGGCGTCGTCGAGCAGCACGCGCACCTGGCCCTGTATGGGCAGGGGAAGTTGGCTAAATGCTTTTGTATCCATACGTGCCTCCATATATACTATACTATCGTATTGTACTACACATTATAGCCAGGAGCGAAAGTTTTTAAGCCATTTTAATTCTTTTTACTTATTTTTCGTGTTTTTCCATTGATAATTCATTTGAACTTGCTATATTATAAAGTCAGGAGGACGCCATGAACAATTTTGAGTCGTTGAACCCAGAAATTCAAGAGCATCTGAAGCAATTGGCCAAGTCATCCGGCCTAAGCGCCGCGGAAGACGGCTATGAGAGGCTCGCAGCGGCCTGGCTCGAAAAAAAGGCTCTCTTTGAAAAGAGCGCCCAGGATAACAAGCTGTCCGAGCTGGCCTTCTTCTCCAGCCAGGAGGAGCGCGGCGCGCTCGTGCTCACCTACTCGGGCTCGCTGCTAAAAATAGGCCCGCTCATAGACGGCAAGCGTTGCTGCGAATATAGCTCCATAGGCCTGCGCTCGGACGTGCCCCCCTCGGCCATAGAGGACGCGTCGAAGCTGGCCTCGGACATCGAGGTCGACGACATCGTGCAGTTCAGCAAGGGACCCATCAAGAGCAGCTCGCAGGTATACACCATAGCCGTGGCCAGCGAAGAGCTTGAGCCGCAGGAAGAAGAAGCCCTGCTTACGCAACTGGGCCAGAATCTGGTCGAGGATTTCGTCGAGGTCAACAAGACCGTGCTCAATTAAAGAAGGCGGGGAAGGTTCATGATGGTCCGGGACGCTATGCTGCGAGCCTTCCTGCGCGAAGGCCCGCCCTCGGCGAGCGAGTATACAGCCCTGATCGAGGCGGCTACGGCCGCGCTCCGGAGCGAAGCGCCGGATAGGCGCCCGACCACCATACGCGGCCGACCGGGCGGGCTCATCATGCTCGATAAAGAGCTGCCCGCCATAGTCGTGCCCGACCTGCACGCGCGGCGCGGCTTCTTTATCAGCCTTATGGAGAGCCGCCTGCCCGGGGGCGGCACGGTCATAGAGGCCCTAAGCCAGGGCAGCCTTCAAGTGCTATGCCTGGGCGACGGCTTCCACGCGGAGGCCAGGGCCATAGAGCGCTGGAAGGCGGCCTATGGCGAATACGCGGGGAACTACCGGGAACACGCGGCCATGGACCAGGAAATGGCCGAGAGCATGGGGCTCATGGAAATGGCAATGCTGGCGAAAATAAACTTTCCGCGCCACTTCCATTTCTTGAAGGGCAACCATGAGAACGTGCTTAACGAGGAGGGCCAAGGCAACCACCCCTTCCGCAAGTTCGTGCAGGAGGGCGACATGGTGTATGCCTACCTGGACGCCTTCTATGGCCGGGAATTCATACAGGCCTACGCGGCCTTTGAGAAAAGCCTGCCCCTCTTCGCCCTCGGCGGCCGCTTTCTAGCCTCCCACGCCGAGCCCGCGCGGCCCTACGCGGTGGAGGAGCTCGTCAACGCGCCGCATTTTCCCGAGGTGGTGCTCGGCCTTACTTGGACCGACAACGGGGCGGCCGAGCCCGGCAGCGTCCAAACCCTGCTCGCGCGCCTGCTGCCAGGGCTGGAGAAGCCCCGTTTCCTGACGGGGCACCGCACCATACCGGGCTTGTACCGCGAACGGAGCGGCGGCTATCATCTGCAGATCCATAACCCGAGCCGCTATGTCGTAGCCTGGGCCATGCCCGAGCGAGACCTTGAGCCGGAGTTCGATATAGGCGAAATACGCGACCTTGGCCCTTCATTGGCCAAGGCTAGCATCTAGAGGAGGCCGTTATGGCCGAGCTGCCGGAATTCATAGGCAAATACAAGATCGAGTCCCTCGTCGCCCGCGGAGGCATGGGAGCCGTGCTTAAGGCGCTGCACCCCACGCTCAAGCGGCACGTCGTGCTCAAGAAGCTGACCATACGGGGCAGCAGCGCCATAGCCGAGCGCTTCAAGCGGGAGGCGCGCATCCTTATCGAGTTCCAGCACGACAATATCGTCCGGGTATTCGACCATTTCAAGGAAGGCAGCTCGCACTACATGGTGCTCGAGTACGTGGACGGGCTGTCCCTCGACCAGCTCCTCAAGAAGCAGCGCTTCCTCTCCAGCGAGCTTTCGCTTACCATTTTCGCCGAGGCCTGCAAGGCCTTAAGCTACGCCCACGGCAAGGGCGTTATACACCGCGACATAAAGCCGGGCAATATACTCATGTCCAAGAAGGGCGAGGTGAAGCTCGCCGACTTCGGCATAGCGGCCTCGGAAGACGACGCCGATTCCGGCCTTACCCGGGAAGGCATGACCCTGGGCACCCCGTCCTATATGCCGCCCGAGCAGATAGAAAACGCCAAAAACGTGGACAAAAGGGCAGACATCTACGCCATGGGCGTAATGCTCTACGAGATGGTCACCGGCAAGAAGCCCTATCCGGCCAATTTCTCGGCCGAGACGGTGCTCATGATACGCAAGGGGCGTTACCGGCGGCCGCGCAAGATTAACGCGCGCGTGCATCCCTTCGTGGAGAAGCTCATAGCCAGGCTCATTCAGCCCGACCCCGCGCGCCGCTTCCAGGACATAGACGAGGTATTGAAGCGGGTGGAACGCTACCTGACCGGGTTCAAGGGCCAGGCCATAGCGCTGGGCCTGAGCGGCCTCCTGCACGGCAGCCTGCAGGAGGAGCCCGCCTACCCGCGGGCCAAGAAGCGCGGGTGGATACTGCCCACGCTCGCCATACTCTTGGCCGGCCTCGGGGCGGGCGGCTACTATCTATGGAGCGAGGGCTACGCGTACCGCTGGGCCTTCCCCGACAGCCGCGGCGAACTGCGGGTATCGGTGCGCATAGCCAAGGCCGACAAGCCTGCCGGCGACCTCTCCGTGCTGGCCCGCGTTTACGCGGACGACGGCAGGGAGTATCCGGAGCTGGCGCTTTCTCCCATACGTTTCGCCCCGCAAGCCACTGAGGACGCGGATCCCTACTACAGCTTCGAATCGAAGGCGCTCTTCCTGGAACCCGGCGCGTACAGGCTCAAACTCATAGCCGGCTCCAGCGTGCTTTGGGAGTCCTTTAACCTGGAGAGCATAGCCGCGAGCGAGGGCCAGGGCGGCTTACAATTGCATTACCGGCTGGAGGAACGCCGGCCCCGGCCCCTCTCCGTGCAGGCGAGGGCCAAGGACGCCAAAAGCGGGCTGGCCATAGACAAGCCCCTGCGCATTAGCGTATTCGCCAGCGGGCTTTGGACGCCGCTCGAGGCGCTGCCGGAAGGCTGGCTGCAAAGCGGCGGCGTGCGCCAGTTCAGGGTGGAGGCGGAGGGCTACCGGCCCGAGACCTTCTCGCTGCGGGTAGCCGCCGACCAAGACAGCCTCACCCTCGCGGCCAAGCTAGAATCCCTCAGTAATTAAGGCAAGGAGTATATCGTGTCGCTAACATTAAAACGGCTCTTCATGGCGGCCTTCGGCCTCTTAGGCGCCCTGGCGCTTTGGCCCTGCCTCCTTGGCATTCAGTACCTTCAGCCGCGCTTCCCTAGCTATCTAGTCTACGCCCTGGCGCAAGGCGCATCATTAGGCGCTGTCTTCGGCGCCTTCTTCGGCTCCTTTGAAGGTGTCATCGTATCCTCCCGGAGCAAGGCATTCAAAGGCCTGCTCTTCGGCGCCTTGGCGGGCGCGCTTGCAGGCGCGATCGGCGTGCTGGCCGGGCAGTTCTTTCTCTTCGCGGCGGGCTCCGTCCTGTGGAAGAGCGCGAGCCAGCGGAACTCCCTGGGCCTGGCGGTATCGACGGGCCTGGCCTGGGCCATCGTAGGGCTCTTCATCGCCCTCATAGAAGGCCTGCGCTCCCGCTCCTCGCGCAAGCTCCTCGTAGGCCTTTCCGGAGGCCTCTTAGGCGGCGCCATTGGCGGCGCGGGGCTGTCCGCGCTTTCCTTCCTCTTCCCCGATAGCGAATTATCCCTGCTCGCGGGCTTGGCGCTCTTCGGGCTGGCCCTTAGCCTCTCGTACTCGCTCTTTGAGAACCGCTTCTCCGCCGGCAGCTTTATCCTGCTTAACGGGCCGCTCAAGGGCAAGGAGTATTACCTGTTGAGCAAGGCCCTGCGCATAGGCAGCGCGCCGGACTGCGATATCGTGCTCAAGGGCTACCCTGAGGTGGAGCCCCTGCATGCCATCGTGCGGCAGAGCGGCACCAAGCTCGTCATAAGCGCGGAAAAGGCGGGGGCGCGGGTGCTCCTTAACGACGAGCCGCCGGCGGGCCGCTCGCTCCGCCCCGAGGACGTGCTGGCCATAGGCAAGGCCAAGCTCATCTATGGCTATTTCGCCTAACAGGCCCCGAAAGGATCGATACCATGTCGAGCAAGAAAGCCACCTTAACTATACTGCTGGCCATACTGGCGAGCTACCTCGCGCAGGCGCAGGGCCTGGGCATAACCCAGATTAGCACCGAGCGCCTGCTCCTCTCCCAGGAGACCAGGCTCTACCTATCCGCCCCGGCCCTGCCCCAGAACCTGGATAATCCTGCGGAGGCCCTGGAAATATGGGAATCGGGCGACGGCGAGAACTACAGCCAACGGCCTATAAGCGCGGTGAGCGCGCGGCCCCACGACGAAATGGGCATATCCTTCTTCCTGCTCCTGGACAATTCAGGCAGCATGTGGACGGATATAGACGGCAAGGATACGCAGGATCCCGCGGAGTTGCGGGTGGAACAGGCAAAGGCGGCAGCCAAGGATTTTCTAGGCGCGCTTTCGCCCCTGGACCGCGCCGCCCTGGCCGTGTTCAACACCCGCTACTGGAACGCCTCGCTGTCGGGCAGCGATCCTAACGACATAGCCCGCGCCCTCGACGAGCTCCGCAAGCCCGCCTCCGAGGACGCCTATACGGAACTCTACCTTTCCATGAACCGCGCCTTGGCCGACTTCTCCGCCGAGGCCGGCAGGCGCGTTCTCATCGTCCTGTCCGACGGGGAGAACTACCCCTACGCCCAGCTTACGGGCAAGCCCAATCCCGAGAGCGGCACGGCCAGCGCCACGCCGGCCGAGCTCATCGATAACGCCATACGGAACGGCATAAGCGTATACGCCATACGCTACGGCGCGCAGAAGGACCCCTTGATAGGAGGCATAGCCGGCCAGAGTGGCGGCCGCGCCTTCGACGCCATGGACCTTGAGGGCCTGTCGTCGATATACGACACCATACGCCGCGACGTGCTCAATGAGCTGGCGGTGGACTACAAGGCAAGCATGGACTCAGGCGAGAAGCGCTGGGTGCGGGTAACGCTGCGCGATAGCGCGGGCGCCCGGTACGCGGCGGAGCGCTACTATTACAGCGGCACCCTCTTCGGCCAGGGCGCGGGAGCGCCCAAGGCCTGGTACTTCCTCCTCGTCCCGCTGGCCGCCCTCGCCTGGCTGCTCCTCGCGCTCTTCAAGCTCGAGCGCGATACCGATAAGACGGGCATACGGTTGCTCTTCGGGCCGAAAAACCAGAATACCCGCTTCTTCGCTATCAGCGGCCCGCAGACCGTCATAGGGGCGGCCCCGGACGCGGACATAAGCATAGCGGGCAACCCCTCGCTGAAGGCATCCCACGCCACGGTGCTCTTCGACCAGCAGAAGCAGGTATACACCGTGGTTTCGGACTCGCCCATAACGGTGAATAATCAGACCGTTACCAAGAAGCGCCTCGAATCGGGGGACGTTATCAATATGTCGGGCACCGTGGTGGTCTTCGACGAGGCGCTCGCCAAGCCCGCCAAGCCGAACAAGCCTATCCAACCAGCCAAGACCAGGCCGCGGAAATAAGCGCCCGGGCCTCGGGCCCGCCCGGATAGCTATCAGCGTCCGGGCCTCGGGCCTGCCCGTTCCCGTCAAGGGCCGGCGGGCTCAAGCCTGAAGAGGCCGCCATTCTTATCGTCGCTTAAGAGGTACACAAGGCCGTCCGGGCCTACCCGTACGTCGCGTATACGACCTACTGCGCCGTTTAGGAGAACGTCCTCGCGCGCCACGCGGTCGCCTTCAAGGCTCAAAAGCACGAGCTTTTGTCCCGCGAGCGAGCCCGAGAGCAGCTTCCCCCGCCAGGAGGGAAAGGCATCGCCCTGATAGAAGTCCAGTCCGGACGGCGCAATGGAAGGCGTCCAATAGTGCAGAGGGGGCTCTATGCCCGGGGCGGTGGGGCTTTCCGCTATGCGCGCGCCCGAGTAAGCCACGCCGTAGGTGGTAAGGGGCCAACCGTAATCCAGGCCGGGCTTAATAAGGTTCACCTCGTCGCCGCCCTTTGGCCCGTGCTCGGTGAGCCAAAGCTGCCCGCTGCCGGGCCGGACGGCCAAACCCTGAGCATTGCGGTGCCCTATGCTATAGAGCTCGGGCAGATAGCCCCGCCTGCCTATAAAGGGGTTATCCTGCGGCGCGCTGCCGTCATCGTTAAGGCGCAAAACCTTGCCCGCCGCGTCGGCGGGGTCGCGGGCGCGGCTCTGCTCGCCCCTCTCGCCGGTAGTCAGGTAAAGCTTGCCGTCGGCCCCGAAGCGTATGCGCGATCCGTAGTGGACGGTAGAGCCGCTGCGCTTCTGCATAGTCCAGATCGTGCGCGCGTCCTTGAGCGCGTAGCCATCCAGCCACCCGCGCGCCAGCGCC
>JBGSKZ010000742.1:0-5743 GCA_041741035.1 Treponematales bacterium | reverse complement strand
CTCCGGCCGGGGGCCCGCCAATGCCGGCCACGGCGTCGAGCCCGAGCCGCGCCAGCAGCACGCTCATGGTCCTATCCTGGTCGTGGTTGCTCAGGAGGGGTGCTGGCTGAAAACCAGGCACGCGGCCGTATTGGGCGTAGTTCGATGCATAGGCATTTAACAGCGTGCCCGGGCTGCCCCTCCCCGTCGCGTCCAATATGAGCTTAGCCGCCGGAAAGTCGAAAAGGCCGTCAAAGACGCCCGCATACGCGGCTACTTCGCCCGCATTCTCGGACAGCACCTCGCCTATAAAATACACGTCCGGCTTTATGCGCCTGGCATGGCGCCGGAGGTCGTTCCAAAACGCGCGGTTCAAGGCCAGGGTAGCCGTGCCCGAAGGCATTTCGTTCGGGTCGAACGCGTGCTTGGCCGCGTCGAAACGGAAGCCGTCCGCGCCCTTGCCCAGCCAGAAGGCGAGCGTATCCTTAAACTCGTTTACCACATCGGTATTGTCCAGGTTCAAGTCGGGCATGCCCTCCCAAAAGGCCGAGAAATACTCGAGGCTCGAGCCGTCGGGCCTCGCGGCGCGGTAAAAGCGGCCTAGGCCGCCCGAGCCGTAGCGCACTCCTTCCTGTTTGAGCTTATAGTAAGCCGCGCACGGGCTCGACGCGCCGCGCAGGGCGTCGAGGAACCAGGGATGCTCGCGCGAGCTATGGTTAAACACCATATCGAGGATGATTTTTATGCCCCGCCCATGGGCATCGGCCGCCAGGGCCTCGAAATCCGCCATAGTGCCCAGTCGCGGGTCGATGCCCCGATAATCGATCACGTCATAGCCGTGGTAGGAGCTGGCCGGATGTACGGGCGACAGCCAGAGGGCGCTTACGCCCAATTCTTCGTCAAGGTAGCCGAGCGCCTCCCGCAGGCCCCGCAGGTCGCCCCAGCCGTCCCCGTCCGAGTCCGCGTAGGAATAGACGAGCACCTGATAGGCCGGGCCTCGCGCATCCTGCCACCAGGGTACGGCCGCTTCCTGGGCGCCCGCCAGGCCAGGACCCGCCACTGCCAGAAAAAGCGCCAGTGCCGCAAGGCCTGAACGTATCCGCGCTCCGTTTACCCTCGTCATTAACGGCTTATCCATAGCGTTCTCCTCTTGCCCCATTGCTCCCGCCATTGTAGTCTATCATGAGTAAACCGGTTTTGGAGAGCCCGATGACCCAGTTCCTCGATGATTTAACCATCACTATCGCCGCGGGCGATGAGCGCCGCATAGCCTGGGGCGATCGCGAGCGCGGGTATATAGAGCTCTTCTCGCGCACGCTAGGGAAGGGCGAAGGCTACATTAGGGGAAACGCTCGCAGGCTCAGGGACTTCGCGCCCATGCGCTCAGGCATCCTTCTTGACCGCGCGCGATCGAGCATGCGCATCCTACCCGGGGAAATCAGCCAGGCAGGCCTGGGCTTCGCCCTGCTCATGGAGGAAGGAGCGGCGTGGCTGTCCACAGAAGGCGACGGAGGCTTCGCCCTTGCGCTTCCTCGCTCTCGTAAGCCCTGGCGCTTCGAGGCCGGCCCTTTCCCGGCCTGGAGCCGCGAAGCCGACCCTGCCCGGGGCTGCCAGGAAGCCTGCGCCCTGGCGTCATCGACGGCCTTCGACTATGCCGGGAAGCCCTCGGCCGCAGGCCTTAAGCCGCCCCGTAGCGAGCGCTTCGAAGGATTCCGCCCCGCGTACGGGGAGCCTTCGGGCACGGGCATAGCCCGCGCCGACCTATACCTGGCCTGGGGCAGGGACGCTCGCGAGGCTCGGGAAAAGGCTCAAAGCCTGGCCGAGGGGCGGTCTATCGAGCGCCACCGGGAGCGCATAGCCGGCTTTTTCGCCGGGGCGCGGCTGCGCACGGGCGTGGAAGCCTACGACCGCGCCGTAGCCTGGGCGGCCTTTTCCGGCTGGAGCCTCGTTACCCGCGAATACGGCCTGGGCATATGGGCGGGCCTTCCCTGGTTCAGGGATAACTGGGGCCGGGACAGCTTCATAGCCCTGCCGGGCATACTCCTTGCCATCGGGCGCTTCAGAGAGGCGCGCGAAATCATCGCCACCTTCGCGGAACGCCAGGATAGGGACGAGGCCAGCCCGAACTACGGCCGCGTGCCGAACCGCTGGCGCGGCCCCGACGACGTCATATTCAATACCGCGGACGGCACGCCCTGGTTCGTGCGCGAGTGCTGGCATTACGCCCAATATACGGGCGATGAAGGCTTCATCGAGGCCATAGCCCCGGCGGTATTCCGCGCCTTGGATGCCGACCTCGCCCGCTGCGACGGACAGGGCTTTCTCAGGCACGGCCCGGCCGATACCTGGATGGACGCCCGCATACGCGGCGGGGAAGCCTGGTCGGACCGCGGCGACCGGGCCGTGGAAGTACAGGCGCTCTTCTACACCGCGCTGCTCTGCGGCGCACGCATGGCGGAACACATGGCGGAACGCGTGGCCGAACCTGAAGCCGATAAAAGCGCCGAGCGGGTTGAGCGTTATAAAGCGGCGGCGGCGCGGCTCAAAAGCAATTTCACTACGCATTATTGGTTCCCCGAGCACGGCCGGCTCGCGGACCGGCTCCGCCCCGATGCCGGGAGCGCCGATGAGCCCAATGGCGTAGGCATGGCAAGTTCCGGGGAGCGCGGCTATACCGCGGATTTACGCAGCAGGCCCAACGCGCTCATGGCCATCACCGTGCCCGCGCTGCTCGACGACGGCGAGGAGCTACTGGCGCCGGGCATCGAAGCCGCCATACTCGCCGACTGCGTGCCCGAACTCGTCTATCCCTATGGGGTGGCCAGCCTTTCCCAGGAGGACCCCTTCTTCCACGGCGCGCATGACGGCTCGGTATTGCACCATAAAGACGCAGCCTACCACAACGGCTCCATTTGGGGCTGGAATGCCGGCTTCGCCGTCGAGGCCATGCTGCGCCATGACCTTCGGGAACAGGCCTGGACCCTGAGCACCGCGCTGGCCCAGCAGATACTCGAGGGCGGCACGCCGGGCAGCATGAGCGAAAACCTCCATGCCCTGTCCGGCCCCGACGGAAAGCCCGTGGAATCGGGCGCGTTCGCCCAAGCCTGGAGCGTGGCGGAATTCAGCCGCAACGCCTTCGAGTGCTACCTTGGCTTCAAGCCCAGGCTCATGGACGGCCTCATCCTGCTCGCGCCCCGCCTGCCTGAGGCCTGGAAAAGCGGCGAGGCGGAGCCGCGCTTCGGGCGCGGCGAGCGTCTCCGCCTGCGCTTCGCGCGGAACGGTTCCGCCGTATCCATGGAAGCCTTCTGGCCGGAGCGCCCGGCCTCCAATACCGCGGAGGAAACAGGCGCTAACGAAGCCGCCGCAGACAAGCTTGCCCTGAGGCTCGAACTGCCGGGTATCCGCGGCATAGCGCGCCACGAACTGACCTTGAAACGCGGGGAGCCCCTGTCCTTCAGCTACGATGAGGAAGGAAACCTAAGCGTAGCGGGCGGGGGAGCGGGACGACGGGGACCCACGGCGCGAGGCGCGTCCGGCGTCGAAGGCAGGGTCCTGCGCCCCCGATACGAGTCTTTACGGGGGCTCCGGCTGGCCGAGCCCCGGCTAACGCCCTGGAACGGGGCGGCCCGCGCGCCCGATTACCTGGAAAGGCTCATACTCGCCGGCCGCTACGACGCGGGCGCGGTCAGCTCGCTGTCCGACTGGTTCGGCTCGGAGGACTTCGCCCTGCGCTACCATAGCGAAGAAGAACTGGGTGCTCTCTGGTCGCCGGAAGAAACGGAATTCAGGCTCTGGGCTCCCACGGCCGCGCGCGTCGTCCTGATGCTCTGGGAGCGCGGCGACGGGGGAGACCTTCAAGCGGCCCTGCCGATGAAGCAGGCGGCAAAAGGCGTGTGGAAGCTGGCCGTGCGGGGAGACCTCCACGGACGCTACTACGGCTATCGCGTGCGCGCCCATGGCATCGAGCGAGAAACCATAGACCCCTACGCTCGAAGCGCGGGGCTCAACGGAAAGCGCGGCATGGTGCTCGACCCGACGCGCGCCTGCCCGCCCGGCTGGGAAGCCTTCAGCGCGCTCGCCTGCCCTTCGCCCAACGGCGCCGTCGTGTGGGAAGCCCATATTCGCGACCTTACGAGCAAGCCATCCTGGACCGGCCCCGAGGAAAAGCGCTGCGGCTACCTCGGCGCCTGCCATCCGGGCACGTCCTTGGCCATTGCCGCCGCCGATCCGGGCGCCCTACAGTTAGGCCCTAATGCCGCCATCCCGATACCCGAGCCAACCGCCAAACCGGCGGCCGGCCAGGCAATAGGGCCGGGCCAGGGCATCGCTATTCCCACGGGCTTCGACCACGTGAAGGCCCTGGGCGTCACCCACGTGCAGCTCTTGCCCGTCTTCGACTTCGTGTCGGTGGACGAAGCCCGGGTTCGCGAGCCCGACTACCGCGTACGACGCGAACACGGCGCTTTCAACTGGGGCTACGACCCGGGCAACTACGCCGCGCCGGAGGGCTCCTACGCGAGCGACCCCGCCGATGGCTCGTGCCGCGTGCGCGAGTTGCGCGAACTAGTCCAGGCCTACGGCCAGGCGGGCATTGGCATAGTTATGGACGTGGTATACAACCACGTGCCCGATCTGCGCCTATCCGCCTTGGAAGCCTGCGTGCCCGGCTATTATTTCCGGTGCCGGCGCGACTCGGGCGCCGGCGACGATACGGCCAGCGAGCGCTTCATGTTCCGCCGCTACATGGCCGACACCCTGTGCTGGTGGCTCGAAGGCTATAAGCTGTCGGGCTTCCGCTTCGACCTCATGGGCCTGCACGACCTGCGGGCAATGCGCTACATAGAAACGCGTCTACGGGCCATTAAGCCCGACCTGCTCCTCTACGGCGAAGGCTGGGATATGTACCGGGGCGACGATAAAAGCTTCGAGCCGGCTAGCCAGAAGAATGTACGCCGCCTTCCCGGCTACGGCATGTTCAATGACGCCTTCCGGGACGGCGTGAAAGGCTCCGTATTCGACGCGGGCAAGCCGGGCTGGCTGCACGGTGGCGCCGAGGCGGAGAGCGTGAAAATCGGCATAGTAGGCGCGGTGCGGCATCCGCAGCTCAGGTACCGCCTGGTAGCGGGCACGGCCATGCCCCGGCCCTGGGGCGAGCGGAGCGCGGCCAGCGTTAATTACGTGGAAGTGCACGACAACCTTAGCCTCCGGGACAAGCTCGAGCTCGTGGAGCCGGGCAGGGGCGACGAGTACTACGCGCGCCTTTTGCGCTTGGCCCTTACCCTCACGCTCACGGCCCAGGGCATGCCGCTGCTCCACGCAGGCATGGAATTCCTGCGGAGCAAGCGCTTCCCCGCCGAATGGCTGGCGGACGGGCTCCCGGACAAGGCAGCGTGCTTGCCCGGCTCCGCGTACGGCTCCGAACCCGGATTGCCTAGCGGCGAAGGCGCCTGCTTCTGCCACGACTCCTATAAATTCTCCGACGAACTCAACGGCCTTGACTGGAACCTGGCCGCGACGCATCAAAGCAGCGTCGCCTACCTGCGCGCCCTCATAGCCTTGCGCAAACGCAGCCCCTACCTGCGGCTATCGAGCGGCGAGGATATACGGCGCCTCCTCCGCTTTTATCCGGCCGGAAACGCCCTGCTCGCCTGGGGCATAGCGGCAGGTAGAGAGGGTGGCCTCTTCATAGCGGCGAACGCCCGGGATAATGCCGCCCGCATACGCCTGCCGCGCGGCGTTTGGCGCCTGGTCGCCGACAGCGCGA
>JBGSKZ010000741.1:0-5745 GCA_041741035.1 Treponematales bacterium | reverse complement strand
GTCCCGCGCCTACGCCCGGCGCTATACCGAGCGCGCCCTGCGCGAGGTGGAACGGCTGCCCAAAGGCCCCGCCCGCGAGTCCCTGCGCCTGGTCGTCAGGAAACTCCTCGACCGCCGTTACTAAAAAGCCGGAGGACCCTATCCATGCTTACCTACGTTATAGCGGGCTTTGCCCTGGCCATGGACGCCTTCGCGGTATCCGTATCGGCGGGCGTGTGCATAGCCGACATGAAATTCCGCCACGCCCTGAGAACCGCCTTCGCCTTCGGGCTCTTCCAGTTCCTCATGCCGCTCCTCGGCTATGCGGCGGGCTACGGCTTCTCCGGCGTCATAGAGTCCTGGGACCATTGGCTCGCCTTCGGCCTGCTCGCCTTCGTGGGCGGCAAGATGATACGCGAGTCTTTCGATATTAAGGACGAGGCCAGCTGCAGCGAGGAAGAGCTGAGAAAGAAGAACGTGCTGGACCCGCGCACCCTTCTCGTCCTGGCTGTGGCCACGAGCATAGACGCGCTCGCGGTAGGCATAAGCTATAGCGCGCTCCGCGCGCCTATCTGGCTGGCGGCGGGCATCATAGGCGCCGTCACCTTCGCCCTTTGCCTCGTGGGCTGCGAATTCGGCAAGCGCTTGGGTTCCCGCTTCGAGCGCGGCGCGGAGATCGCGGGCGGCGCCGTGCTCATGGCGATAGCGTTCAAAATACTCATAGAGCATCTGCTGGCCGCGTAAAAAAGGCCCCTTCCCGGGGGAAGGAGCCTTTAGAACCCGTTTGGGCCGCTTATGACGGTCCCCGATAGGATTAAGCTCGAACGCTTACGATAGCCCGCTTATGCGCCCGGTCTTGGGATCTATGTCCATGCCGAGGTAGCCTGGCTTGCTCGAGAGTCCGGGCATGGTGTTGATCTCGCCGGAAAGAGGGTACACGAAGCCCGCGCCCGCCGCGAGGCGCACGTCGTTCACCGGGAACTCGAAGCCGCGGGGCGCTCCCTTTAGGAGCGGATCGTGCGACAGCGAGTACTGGGTCTTGGCCATGCATATAGGAAGCTTGTCGTAGCCTAAGGCGCTGAACTTATCTATGGCCTTCTCGGCGTCGGGCGAGTAGGCCACATGGTCGGCCCCGTATACCTCGCGCGCTATCGTGTCGATTTTATCCTTGATGGACAGGTCAAGGGCGTAGAGGGGCTTGGCGCTGCTGGGCATTTCCGCGGCCTTTACCACCGCCTTGGCCAGCTCTACCGCGCCGTCGCCGCCTTCCGCCCAGTTGCGGGTAACTACCGCGTCCACCGCTCCGGCCTTTATGGCGGCTTCCTTGATAACGGCCCATTCAGCCTCGGTATCGCTGGGGAAGGCGTTTATGGCCACCACGGCCTGAACGCCGAATTTCGCCACGATATTGAGGTGGGCCACCAGATTGGCCACGCCCTTCTTTACCAGCTCCACGTTCTCCTCGGTATACTCCTTGGCGAGGCTCTTGCCCGGGCTTACCTTGGGGCCGCCGCCGTGCATCTTGAGCGCCCGCACGGTGGCCACGATAACCACGGCGTCGGGGAAGGCGCCGGAGTTGCGGCACTTGATGTCCACGAATTTCTCGAAGCCCATATCCGCGCCGAAGCCGCTCTCAGTAACCACGTAGTCGCCTATCTTGACCGCGATGAGGTCGGCAACTATGGAGGAGTTGCCGTGCGCTATGTTGGCGAAGGGGCCGGCATGCACGAAGGCAAGCTGCTCTTCGAGGGTCTGCAGTATGTTGGGGTTGAGGGCGTCCTTGAGCAATATGGTCATGGCGCCGGCTACCCCGAGCATCTCGGTGGTAACGGCCTTGCCCGCCTTGTCTATGCCCACCACGATCTTGCCTATGCGGGCGCGCAGGTCGGCCAGATCCTTGGATAGGGCGAGTATGGCCATGACTTCGCTGGCCACGGCTATATCGAAGCCGCTCTGGCGGAGCGGGCCGTTCTCCACGCCGTCCAGGCCCAGTATGACGTTGCGCAGGGCGCGGTCGTTCATGTCCATGACGCGGCGCCAGAGCACCTGGTAGGGATCGAGGTTGAGCTTGGACATGCCCTGCTTCTCGAAGAAGGCGTCCGACCAGCGGCCCTCGTGGTACATGCGCGCGTCCAAGGCCGTGGCGCAGAGATTATGCGCCGCGGATACGGCGTGTATGTCGCCGGTAAGGTGGAGGTTGAAGTCCTCCATGGGGACGATCTGGCTATAGCCGCCGCCAGCCGCGCCGCCCTTAATGCCGAAGGTGGGGCCCATGGAGGGCTGGCGTATGGCCGCTATGGCCTTTTTGCCTATGCGCCCGAGCCCTTGCGTGAGGCCCACCGTGGTGGTGGTCTTGCCTTCGCCCAGCGGGGTGGGCGTTATGGCGGTAACGTCGATATATTTGGCCCGCTTAGGCAGGGTCTGGTTCTTGGTCAGGAAATCCAGGTGAACCTTGGCTTTGTACTTGCCGTAAAAATCGATACTGTCCTCATCGATGCCGTAGCTCTTTGCTACCTGCGCGATCGGCCTTATCACCGCGGCCTGAGCGATGTCTATATCGCTGGGCACCGGCTTTTTGCGTTCTATCGCCATCTAGTCCTCCTGCTGGTTATTTGCTCCGTAGCTCTCTATATAGAGTAGGCGCAATTTACTAAACTAATGCCTAAAGCCCCCGCGGTCAATCGAATATCACGGCGGCCGCCTCGCGTTGACCAAATTTTACGGCCAGGGTACAGTGCAAATATGTACCAGTACATCATCGAAGGCGGCCACCCGGTAAAGGGCACGGTCCGCGCCAGCGGCAATAAAAACGCCGCCCTACCCTGCATAGCGGCGGCGCTCATGGCCAGCGAGCCGGTAACCCTGCGCAATATTCCCGAGATAGAAGACGTATCCGTCATGCTGGATATATGCCGCGCCTTGGGCGCGGGCGTGGAGCGCCTGGACAAGAACGCCTGGCGCATAGACGCGAAGGGCGTAGCCGGCGCGGACGTGCCAGGCGCGCTCTCGGCCAAGGTGCGCGCGTCCATACTCTTCGCCGGTCCGCTCCTGGCCCGCTTCGGCAAGGTGAGCCTGCCTCCGCCCGGCGGGGACGTCATAGGCCGCAGGCGCCTCGATACCCATCTCCTGGCCCTGGAGGAGCTCGGCGCCCGCATAGAGATAAACGGCGCCTTTGAATTCACCGCCAACAAGCTCGTGGGCGCCGACATCTTCCTCGACGAGGCTTCGGTAACCGCCACGGAAAACGCCGTGATGGCGGCGAGCCTGGCCGAGGGCGATACCTTGCTCCGTAACGCGGCCAGCGAGCCGCACGTGCAGGACCTCTGCCGCCTGCTCAACGCCATGGGCGCCGACATTAGCGGCATAGGCTCGAACATACTGACCATAAAGGGCGTAAAGGCCCTGCATGGCGCCGAGTACGCCATTGGCCCCGATTTCATGGAAATAGGGTCCTTCATAGGCTTGGCGGCGGTTACCCGCGGCGAGCTGGCCATAGAAGGCGTCGTGGCCGACGATCTCCGTATGATCAAGCTCGCCTTCGCGAAGCTCGGCATAACGTGGAGCGTGGAGGCGGGCCGCCTGCTCGTGCGAGCCGGCCAGGCTCTGCGCGTCGTGCCCGATTTAGGCGGCCAGATACCCAAGATAGACGACGCGCCCTGGCCGGGCTTCCCGCCCGACCTTACCTCCATCATGACCGTGGTGGCCACCCAGGTGGAAGGCACGGTGCTCATCCACGAGAAGATGTTCGAGTCCCGCATGTTCTTCGTGGATAAACTTATAGGCATGGGAGCCAAGATCGTGCTCTGCGACCCGCACCGGGCTGTAGTGTCCGGCCCCGCGCGCCTGCAGGGCTCGGAACTCGTGTCTCCCGACGTGCGGGCGGGCATGGCCATGGTCATAGCCGCGCTCTGCGCCGAGGGGCAGAGCACCATCAAGAACGTGTACCAGATAGAGCGCGGCTACGAGCGCATATCGGAGCGGCTGCAGGAACTCGGCGCGCGCATAGAGCGCCGGGAGGGCTAGCGCGGAAGGCTAGCCGGGCGGCTAGCGATTGGCCCGGCCGGATCTAAGGCCGGCCTTGGGGCGGCTTGCCGCGGCCCGCGATTGGTCCGGGCGGTATGCTACGCCTGGCCTTGCGGCCGGGTAAAAAAAAGGCGGCTCCCGCTTGGGGGCCGCCCCTTTTATTTCTTCGCCCGCTTTTTACAGCTGCACGATACGCGAGTGCGTGAGCACTTCATGGCCTTTTTCGGTGATAAGCACGTCGTTCTCAAGCCGCACGCCGCCGGCCTGGGGGTCGTAAAGGCCCGGCTCGATGGTGATGATATGGCCGGGCGCGAGCACCCAGGCATTGTCCTCGCGGCTGCGCACCGCGGGCATTTCGTGGGCTTCCAGGCCCACGCCGTGGCCCAGGCCGTGCGGCATGACGTAGCCCTTCTCCGAGAAAACCTGATCGACGCGCAGCGCCACGTCGCGGCTCTTCACGCCGGGCGCGCAGAGCGCCACCGCCTCGTCATAGGCTTTCTGTACCAGCGCTATCATCTCCTTGCGCTTGGCCGTGGGCTCGCCGCGCACGAAGGTCATAGTCACGTCGGAGGTGTAGCCCTTATACACGAGTCCGAAGTCCAGTATGGACATGCCTTCCGAGGCGAAAGGCGCGGCCGTGTAGCTGGGGAAGGCGTGTATGCCGAAGCTGCGCGCGGGGCCGGCCACGATGCTCTCAAAGCCTACGCCCTCGCAGCCCTGCTCGCGCAGGGCCTTCTCAATGAAGAGGCCTACGTCGGTCTCGGTCTTCAGGCTGCCGTCCCGCACGCCGCGCTCGATCTGATCCATGACCGTGTCGGTAATCGACGATACCTTGCGGTAAATAGCCAATTCGTCGGCGTCCTTTACCGCGCGCATGCCTATGGCCGCCTCGAGAGCGCCTTCCTCGCCGCACTCGAAATCGTAATCGGGATTTTCTTCCACGTACTTTATGTACATGGGGTAGGGGGTGACTGAGGGCAGGTCCACCTTGGAGCCCACGGCTATGCCGAGCTCGGAAAGGGCGCCGGCCATGGCCTTGTAGGGGCTGCGCTGGTAGTCCGTATAGGCTATGACGCGATCGACGCTGGCCATGGCGCTTGCCATGTTCACGTCCCAGGGCACGAGCAGAGAGCGGCCGTCGGCGGCGATGAACAGGAGGGCGTCCATGGGGTGACCGGAAAAATACCGTATAGACGGGTCGCGCCGGCCTTCGGTGTCCTCGAAGAGGGCTAGGGCTATGCCGCGGGGGGCAAGGGTGGCGGCGAGCCTTTTCCTGCGCGCCTCGAATGCGTTCATGCGTTCTCCTATTCCAGCGCTTTAAGGCTTTCGGTGGCCAGGCGTATTATGGCATTGGAAAGCTTTTGCGAATTGTTTTGCACGATGAGCAAGGCGGTGGCCAGGCTCTGCTGCTTATTGACGGCCGCGTTCTGGAGGGCGGCTCTCATAAGCGTGTTCTGGGTGTCGTTGACGAGGCCGGCGCTCATGTCGGAATTGAGGCGCAGGATGATATCGGAGAGGGCGGAGGCGGCTTCCGCGCTGCGGTTCGTACCCAGCGCGCGCAGGGCGACGAGCCGTTCATCGAGGGAGCTTATGCGGTAGGCCTCGGCCAGGAACGCCGCGTTACGGCCATTGGTATCCTGGAGGGTGACCAGGGCGTTCATGGCGCGGGTGCGCAGGTCCGCCAGGCTCAGCTGCTCGGCGCGCGTCCTGCCCGGTGACAGCGCTATGCCGCGCTCAAGGGCC
>JBGSKZ010000740.1:0-1482 GCA_041741035.1 Treponematales bacterium | reverse complement strand
GCCACCACCGACACGGCGATTTCCTCGGGGGTCTCGGCGCCAAGGTCGAGCCCGATGGGGGCTCGCACCCGGTCCAGCCGCGCGTCGGGCAGGCCGTCGGAGCGGGCCTTATCCAAGAGCACGCGCACCTTGCGCCGCGATCCTAGGAAGCCGAGGTAGGCGCAATCGCGCGCTAAAAAGCTGCGGAGCGCGCGCTCGTCGCTTGCGTGCGTGGCTATTACCACGCAGCTGCCCTTGTCCACGGGCACGGCTGAAAGCGCCTCGTCCATGCTGTCACGCACGTAGAGCTCGGTAGCCATGGGAAAGCGCTCGGCGGTCACGTAGCCGGGCCTATCGTCGACGACGGCGATGCGGAAGCCCAGGCCCGAGGCCAGGCGCGCAATGGCCAGCCCCACGTGGCCGCCGCCCGCTATGACTATGCGCGGCTTGGCCCCGAATACCTCCACGTACACCTGCATGGAGCCGCCGCATTCCATATCGAGGCTGCTCTCGCCGGGGCCGTGGTCCATAGCGTAATCCAGCATGATGGGGCGGTCAAAATCGATGGCTTTCTTAGCCTCGTCTATGACCCTCGCCTCGACGAGCCCGCCGCCCACCGTGCCGAAGCTCGAGCCGTCCGCTAACACGATCATCTTGGCCTTGCCCCGCGGCGTGGAGCCTGAAGAGGCCACGATGGTGGCCAGGGCAAAGGGTATATTGGCCGCGCCGAGCTCGGCGGCCTTAGCGAATAAATCCATAAAGATTCCTTTCGATGACGGAGCTTCCCATAGTATCCGGGGGGCGCCGTATAGGCAAGCCGAAAGGCAGGCCGCGCTAGATAACCAGGCCTTCCGCGTCCACGGAGCGGGCGCGCAGGGAAAGGTCGGCGGGCCTGAAAGGCCGGCCATCGGCAAGGATTACCTCTTCCATATCCAGGAGCGCCGCCGCCGCGGCCCTGCCGAGGCCGTCTCCTTTCATGATGCCGCTGCCGGACGATCCTCCTGCCCAGAGTAGGTTGCCCACGCGCTCGAGCACCGGGTTCTTATCGGGCCAATGGTAGTCGTAGTGGCCGGCCCAGGCCTGCTTGAGCTCAAGTCCCCGCGGATAGGCCGCGGCCAGGGCCGGGAAATACGCGGAAAGGGCCGGCTCTATGTGCGCGCGGAAGAACGCTTCCTCAGCCCGAAGCTGAGCGGCCGCCGGCCCGTAGGGCAGCTCTATTCCTCGCCCCAGCTCGTCCGCCCGGCCGCATATCGCGAGGCCCCGCTCAGGTACGGGCTTAAGGTATATGCCCCCGTAGGGCAGGATGAGCGCCGGCTTGCCATACGCGGCCTGTCCGTACAAGAGCTCCGGCCGCGGCGCGCTGAAAGCGAAAAGCTGCCGCTTCTTGGGGTATATGGCGCTGGCTATGCCGAGCGGGCCCAGGATGTCCTGGCTCCAGCAGCCGCCCGCCACGAGGAAGCGTTCGGCCTCATAAGCTTCCCCGCCCGCGTCCCGTGCGCAGCG
>JBGSKZ010000739.1:0-5448 GCA_041741035.1 Treponematales bacterium | reverse complement strand
CATGCTCGCCGCGCCGGTCGAGAAAGCCAAGGACGCCAAGGGAACGCTCAAGCGCCTCGCGCGGAGCTTGAAGCCGCGCGCCGGCCGCATTGCCCTCGTGGGCCTCATGGCCGTCTTCAGCACGGCCTTTACCATAGCCGCCCCCAAGCTCATGGGCCAGGGCATAGACGAGCTGTTCCGCGCCACGCAGGCCGGCATAGGCGCTGTGGACTTCGCCTTCCTGGGGCGGGTGTTCGCGGGCCTGGCCGCGCTCTACGCTTTCGGCGCCTTTTTCAGTTATCTGATGAATTACCTTATGGCCGGCGTAGCCCAGGAAAGCGCTTTCGAATTGCGCCGCAGCGTCATGGCCAAGCTTCACCGCCTGCCTATACGCTGGTTCGACGGGCATAGCCATGGCGACGTCCTGAGCAGGGTGAGCAACGACCTGGACCTCGTCGCCTCCACTCTGCAGCAGGGCCTTACGGAAATGCTCACCGCCGGCATAGCCATGCTGGGCGTGACGGCCATGATGCTCTTCATTAGCCCGCTGTTGACCGCGGTTACCATAGTCATCCTGCCCCTCAGCGTCATCATGACGCGCACCATAGCCAAGCGCTCCCAGCGTTATTTCGTGCGCTATCAGAAGGTGCTCGGAGCCCTGAACGGCCACGTGGAGGAGACCATAAGCGGCCAGCTCGTAGTCAAAGCCTTCGGCGGGGAAGCGGAATCGCTGGCCGCCTTTGAGGCGCAGAACGGGGAATTACGCGAGCTAGGGCTCAAGGCCAATTTCATATCGGGCCTCGTCATGCCCCTCATGCATATCATCAGCAATTTAGGCTATATACTCATAGCGGTGGTGGGCGGCCTCCTCGTAAGCACGCGCGCCATAAGCCTCGGCGATATACAGGCCTTCATCCAATACGCCAGGCATTTCGGCCAGCCCATCGTGCAGCTGGCCCAGATAGCCAATGTCATACAGTCCACCATAGCGGCCGCCGAGCGCGTATTCGAGATATTGGACGAGGCGGAGCAGAGCGCCGATCCCGAACCCGGCCTCTACCCCAAGGAGCTGCGGGGAAGGGTGAGCATAGAGGGCCTGTCCTTTTCGTATAAGGACGACGAGCCCCTTATCGAGAGCCTGTCGCTCGAAGTGAACCCGGGGCAGTCCGTGGCCATCGTGGGGCCGACGGGCGCGGGCAAGACCACGCTGGTCAACCTGCTCATGCGCTTCTACGAGGCCAAGGGCGGAGCCATTCGGGTGGACGGCGTGGACAGCAGGGATATGGGCCGCGAGCGCCTCCGCTCGGTATTCGGCATGGTCCTGCAGGATACCTGGCTCTTCAAGGGGAGCATACGGGAAAACATAGCCTACGGCAGGGACGGGGCGAGCGAGGCCGATATACGGGCCGCGAGCCTGGCGGCGCAGGCCGACCACTTCATACGCACGCTCCCCGAGGGTTACGATACCGTGCTCAACGAGGAGGCGAGCAACCTCTCGGAAGGCCAGCGCCAGCTCATCACCATAGCCCGCGCCTTCCTGGCCGACCCGGCCATACTCATACTGGACGAGGCCACCAGCAGCGTCGACACACGTACCGAGGTGCACATACAAAAGGCCATGCGGGCCATACTCAAAGGCCGCACCAGCTTCGTCATAGCGCACCGCCTGTCCACGATACGGGACGCGGACCTCATCCTGGTCATGGACAAGGGCCGCATCGTGGAGCGCGGCAGCCACGAAGAGCTCCTTAAGGCGGAAGGCTTTTATCATGGGCTCTACGCCAGCCAGTTTTCGTAGGGTCGAGAAGCTTAGCGCGTAACGCTGTACCAGCGCACCACGCCCACCTTGTTGCGCGCGTCGCTATATATCATGCCGCCGTTCCAGTAGTCCAGCGCGGCGAAGAGGCTGTTGCCACCGTCGTCCGGCCCGCTCTTAGGCCCCCGGTAGCTGGCCAGCTCCAAGAATGCGTCGAAATCCTCTTTATAGAGCGCCGTTTGCCGCCTGCGGTAGAAATCGTTCCAATCGTCCAGGTCGACGAAGCCATCGCCCTCGTCCTCTATTATAAAGCGCACGCGCTTGCGAAGGTCGTACCATACGCGGAGCAGCTTACCCGGGTCGGAACGGTTGCCATGTTTGATGCCGTTTTTGATAATCTCAGAGAGCTGCTGCTCGAGCAGCCCTTCTTCCAGGAAGGCTTCCGGGCAATCCTTGAGCACTTCCGCGGCATATTCGCGTATACGCTGAAAATCGCTGGGGAATTCGACATAGCGCATGCCCTGCGCGTCGAAGAGCTCGTTCCGCTCGTCTACGATAAGCTTTCTTACTATGAACTGGCTCATAGGCGGGCGGCGTCCCTTCTATCTTCTTTGATGAGGCTGATGACGTTGCACAGGGTCAGTACTTTGCGCGGCGTACCCATGAGGCCGGTGAATCGCAGCTCGCCCCCATGAGCCTTGGCGGCTTGCAGCAGCTTTATGATAGCTCCCACGCCCGTGCTGTCCAGGTAGCGCAGCCCGGCGCAATCGAAGCGCAGCCGAATCGCCCCCGCGTCCAAGCGCGCCACCATATCTCTCATGAAGGCCGGCGCGTTATACAGATCGCAGTCGCCGATTAAGGCGAATTCGAGAAAGCCGTCAGGCGCGGCGCCCAGGGCCTTCCATTCCAAACCGTGTTCCATGTAGCGCTCCAAAGCTCCGGATGCACGCACTGTGGCTCCCGCGGGTAAGCTGTCAATGAGCGGAGCGTTTATATTCGGTTAATGTATATTTAGTTCCCCGAAGCTTGTGTCTCCCCGCGCGGGGACGCTTTCCCTAGCGCCGTGGCGGGCCGGACTACGCGAGCAGACGCGGCGATAAGCCCCGAGCAATAAGCTTCGGGGAACTAACTTTGAAAAGCTCGCCGATTATTGATACGGCCTTAATGAAAGGCTAACCTTGAGGCCGTAAAATCCCGTCCATGCACAGCACCATGAACCGGGCGCTCAGCGAGCATAGGCCAGGCAGGCTTTATAGCTCTTCGATCTTAAAGGCCGCCAGGCTTTTCTGGACGGCTCCCGCCGGGCTGTCCGCCACCGCGCTGGCCGACGAGCTCCGGGCCGCGCCGGAAATCGCGGCCGTAGGGCTCGTGGACGAGGATAGCCGCGCCTTGGGCATAGTGCGGCGCGAGCAGCTCTTCGGCATGCTCAGCAAGCCCTTCGGCCGGGAAATTCTCGGAAAGATGCCGGCGAGCGAGCTTATGGAAGCCTTCCCGTCCTTTGACGCCCACGAAGGGCTCTTCACCGTGGCCAACGCCTTCCTCGGCGACGATCCCGACCATGCGCCAGAGTTCAGCCTCCTCGTCGATGAGGATGGCCATTTCCAGGGCGTGCTGTCGGCTCGGGACCTGTCCGCGTACTTGGCGACGATGACCCGCGAGGATATAGAGTTGGCGGGCTCGCTGCAGGAGCGCCTCCTAAGCAGCAACGAGTTGGCGCAGGGCGAGGACTGGGCCATAGGCGCCTGGTCCCGGGCCGCCCGAGGCGTAGGCGGAGACTTCTGGTTCACGAAGGCTATGGATGACGGGCGCGTCTTCTTATCGCTCTGCGACGTATCGGGAAAAGGCGTAGCCGCCTCGCTCGTCGTGGCCATGGCCTGGGGCATGCTTAAGACCTACGACCTGTCGCGGGGCCTCGTGCCCCTCATCAAGGGCCTGAACGACGCGCTCATAGCCAGCTTCCACCTGGAGAAATACTTGACTGGTTTCTTTGCCGTCTATGACCCCGCGAGTAAGGTGCTCGAGCTGGCCGATATGGGCCACTCCCACGCGCTCGTATTCAGGGGAGCCAAGGCGAGGAAGCCCATATTGGGCCAGGCTAATCTTCCCGTGGGCATAGAGCCCGCGCTTGAGCCGGGCCTCGTGCGCTGGCGCATGAAGGCAGGCGACCGGCTCCTTATATACAGCGATGGCCTTACCGAGCAGGAAAACAGCGCGGGCAAGGAATTGGGGGAAAAGCGCCTCGCGCTTATAGCCGCGGAAGCGCTCGCTTCGGGGGTAAGCTTGGAAGAAGCGCTGGCCCTCGCCTTCGACCGCTATAGGGGAAGGACCCCGCAGCAGGACGACGTTACCATGCTCAGCCTCTCGCTGCGCTAGCGCCGCCTCCGCTACGCGAACCTTTTGGGCTACTAGGCCTAGCCTATATGCCGGGGATTGGGCGTTTCGCGTGCCCTCTTCAGCTGATAGTCCTGCATGGCGGCGAACACCGCGAGCAGCCGCCCTTTATCCTCGTAGCGCTCGAGCCCGGCAGCCTCCAGCGCCAACAAGAGCTCATGTATGGATTCTATGGTGGACAGGCACCAGTCCGCGGGCTGCTTCTTGATTATCCAGCGGCTTTTTTCCTTAGGGCTGAACATGAGCCGCGGCAGGGCCAGGAGCCCGGGGCTAGCGCGGAGCACGCTGCGGGAGCAGGACCAGGTGGCGTCTATGATGAAGACGACGAGCCTCCGGCCGGCCAAGAGCCCGGCAGGGAAAGCTTCGCCGCTCAGGTTTACGGCCGAAGGCCCGGGGTAGAGGAGCATGCAGAGCGAGCCGGGGTCCGCCAGGAGTTCGCGCACGCGGGAATTATCGTCGAAGGCCAGCCCGGGAATGATTTCGGCGCCTTCAAGGTTGAGGCAGGCGAGCCTGCCGGTATTGCATTTCTGGCGCCGCCACTCCTTTTCGTGCATGAGGAGCACGATTTTCGCGCTGAGGGGCAGCGGCGCTTCGTTCGGGCAGAGGCAGGAAGCAGCGGGGCGCTTGCATACATAGCATTTCTCTCGGGCCATACCCTAGTCTATCCTAGGCGCCGCAGCCTCACCAAGGGGTGGCGCACGGAGCTGGCCTTGCGGTTGCCGGGCGATGGCCCGGCATTGGTCCGGAGGTGGTCCGGCGGTGGCTCTGCCGGGTGCTCGTGCTTGCGGGGGCTGGACGAACTGTAGGCCGGACCCCTTTCATTAATTGAAAAGTCATACTAGTATGTCGCTCATAAATTAAGGCCGCCCCCGGCCCCACGGAGGAAATGCATGAGCGCAGCGAAGATTTATATAGGCACCGATAGCGGCGCCACGACGAGCAAGGTAGGCGCGGTAAAGCTTGACGGCACGCCGGTAAGCACCAAGCTTTCCCAGAAGCCCACGGACGCGCATAAAGGCCGCGACGCGGTACTCGACGGCTGGATGGCCGCCATAGAGGAATTCCTGGCGGAGAACGGCTACCGCTGGGATGACGTGGGCGGCGTGGGCCTGTCCATACCCGGGCCCTTCCTCGCTCCCGGCGTGCTTGGCGAGGCGGCGAACCTGCCCAAGGACATGGACGGCTGGAACGTGGCCGCCGATTACGCGGCGCGCCTGGGCAAGGCCGCCGGCAGGCCTATAAAGGTGAACGTGGGCAACGACGGCAACTACGGCGGCGTGGCGGAAGCCAGGCTCGTGCGCGGCGAGGGCAAGGGCACGGTG
>JBGSKZ010000738.1:0-3810 GCA_041741035.1 Treponematales bacterium | reverse complement strand
GGGGGCCGGCGGGTTCGTAAGGACGCCCACGATATCGTGCGCGCCGGCCAAGGCCTCTAGGGACGGCACGGCTAGGTCCGGGCTGCCGGCGAAAAGTACCCGCACGGAGCCTAGGCCCTCATCCGCTTCTCGTATTGCTTGAGCACCTTGTCCCGCGTGCGCTCAGGCAGGCGGTCGGTGAAAAGGACGCCGTTCAAGTGATCGAGTTCATGCTGTATGACCCTCGCGAGGAGGCCGTCGGCTTCGAGGTTGAAGCGGCGGCCGCGCTCATTATAGGCCTGCACGCGCAACAGGGCGGGCCTCGACAGCTCGGCGTACACGCCGGGTATGGAAAGGCAACCCTCCTCGTATTCGGACAGCTCGGGGCTCGTGGCCACGATTTCGGGGTTGATAAAGACGAGGGGCTTGCCTTCGTCTATCTGCACGACGAAGAGGCGCTGCGCTATGCCCACTTGAGGCCCGGCCAGCCCGATGCCCTTGCCCCACTTCATGGTGGCGAACATGGCTTCCACGGTAGCGGCCAGCTCAGGGGAAAAATCGACTATGGGAGCGGCCTGCTGACGGAGCACTTCCGCTCCTATGGTATAGATATCGAACATACGGGACTCCTGAGATCAATAATAGCTATTTTTGCCGCTTAGGCACAAGGGCGGCCGCGGCCCGAACGCTCAGGGCCCGGGAAAACCGGGCGGAAATTCGAAGCGATCGCCAACGGCGAGCCCGACCCGGGCGAACCAGCCCTGAGGCACCTCGAGGGCATAGCGGGCATAGCGCGTAGCCTCTACCGTAGCCTCCGAACGGGGCTCCATGTCGCGTATCTCGCGTATGGCGCCGTCCGCCCCAATGAAGGCTATGCTCAGCGGTATGAGGGTATTCTTCATCCAGAAAGCCATGCGCCTGTCGCTTTCGTATACGAAGAGCATCCCCCGCCCGTCGGCGAGAGCGGTCCTGTACATAAGGCCCGTCTGCTGCTCTTCTGGCGTCCTGGCCAGCTCCGCGAGCAGTTCCACGGAGCCTGAGCGCAAAGCTATCGTTTCCAGCTGGGCCTGCCCCCGCCCGCCGGCGCAGGAGGCCGAGGACAGGCCCGCGGCCAGCGAGAGCGAGAGAGCGACCGCCAGGCCGCCTGCCCTTAGCGCAGATTTGCTTTTCATAGTGAGCCTCCGCCGCGCGCGGCTTGTTCAGCGTTCATGGGAGCTGCGGTATTCCATCTCGCGCCTGCTGACGAGCATGCGCGTACCCAGGCCAGGCTCGCAGGAGAGCTCGTCCAATTCCACCATGGTACCTACCAGCTCCATCTCAAGCTCGTCGCGGCGCCTGCCTGCCAGGGTGCCGTAATAGTTGGCCACCTCGGGCTGCACGGGGCCGTCGAATACCCTGCGAAGGAAATCCTCGTCCTCCGGGGCCAGGACTATATCTTTGGCATGGGCGGCGCAGAAGGAGCGCTCGGCGCCGAAATCGTAGGAGAGGGTCACGTGCCTGGCGCCTTTAGTATAAAAATACTTGAGCAATTCTTCCGCTACGCGCATTAGCTGGACCGCATCAAACTTCATGTCGCCTCCATTCGCGCATCCACTCGAGTATGGGCACGATCAGGCCCGCGGCCATGCCCCCGGCGAAGCCGTTATTATAGAGGTTTAAGCCTCCATGGAGAACCCCGACTGTCTGCACGAGCACGAGATGGAGCATGCCGACCGCCACGCCCGCGACGGGGCCGTACGTGCCGCTTATGGGGGCGAGGGTGGCCGCGAAGAGCACCGCGAGCTGGCTCGCCGGCGCGCGCAGCCCGTAGTCGCTGAGCAGGGCCATGAGCCCGACGCCTATCATGGGGGGGAGGGCGTTAAAAGGGTGCTTGCCGAAGGCGGCAAAGCCCACCAGGGTAAGTATGCCGCCCACGACCGGGCCGTTCCAATCGCCGCCTATGATGAAGACGGCCGCCATGCCTATAAGCCCCATGGTACCCATATTGAACAGGGTCGCGCCAAGGCCGTAGGAGCGCACGAAGTCGCTAAACCAGGCGCCCCGATGACGACACGATACTCCGGTAAGCCAGATGCCAACTCGGATCGATGATGGCGCCCGCGGCCATCATGCCGAGGAAGTACAGCAGCATGAAGGGCACGATGAAGCCCGGGTTCACGCTCGCCCAGGAGCCGCCGGCTGACAGGGTTATGCCGAAGGCCTTGAGGAAGGACAGGGTTACCGTGCCGATGAAGCCCGCCGCGAAGCCGATGTTATAGAGATTGTAGCCGCGATGAAAATCAAGGGCGCTCCGCGCTATGGGGGATAGGAGAAAGCCCGCGGCGCTGCCGGCGGCAAGCGCCGCGATGAAATTCCATGGCGTTGCCAGGCCGAGGCCAAAGGCGATTTCGCTCGATAGCGGGGCCAGCGCGGTACCGAAGAGCGCCACCAGCACGTTCTCGGAGAAGGGGCGCTTGCTCAGGGCGGAGAAGAAGTATACGCCGAGCATGCTCGGCCAGATATTGGCTATGTTTTTGCCGAAGAGCGAAAAGCCCGCTATCGTAAACACGGCCGCCATGGCCGGGCCTGATATGAGTACGCGCGAGCGGCGCAGGATAAGGTAGCCTACCAGCGCGCAGAGAGCGGCGTTGAGAAAGGCCGCGCCAAGCCCCGCCTTCTCCACGTAATCGTTTATGAGTATGTCCGGCTGCACGACGATGATGCCCAGCCCGGCTATGAGCTGCGCGGCGTCGAAGCGCGACGCGCCTATGCCGTAGACGCCGAGCAGCGCTATGAGCGCGAGCATGACCGCCCGGGCAAGCTTGGCCTCGGCATTCACGTCGTGGTGCCGTATATAGTTTGGGGCAGCTTTCATCGGCCCACTATTCGACACGAACGGCGTATCCGTCAAGTATAGGAAAATTAAAAACCGTCCGGAACGGGTCCGAACGGTCTTAAAAGGCCTTAGAAAGGACTTTTGAAGGCTTAGTAGCTCTTGCCTTCTCTGGCCTTGCGCGTCTTGCGCTGGAGCTTGCGCTCAATGGCCTTATACTTACGACTGCGGATGGCGGAAGGCTTCTCAAAGTATTCGCGCTTTTTCCATTCGCGGATGATGCCCTCTTTTTCGACCATGCGCTTGAAGCGCTTAATGGCCTTCTCTAGAGGCTCCGTCTCGTCAATGATAATCTGGCTGATATTGAATCACCTCCCCTCAATCGTGGCGTTTATTGTACGGATATAGGGAACTTTGTCAATCCCGACCCAGGCCTCCGGGTCGCTCGCCACGCCGAGTATCCTGAGCTCCCAGTGGAGATGCGGCCCGGTGGCAAGGCCCGTGGCGCCGAGGCGCCCTAGAGGCGCCGCGCGCTCTACGAGATCCCCTATGGCTAGGTCCATGGCGCTTAAGTGCATGTAGATCGTATATACGCCGGGCAGGTGTTCTATGACGATGGTCTGGCCGGTTACGATGCGGTCCTCGGCCATGACCACCCGGCCCCTGCCGGCCGCGCGCACGGGCGTGCCTACGGGATATCCGTAATCTATGCCCGCGTGCTCGCTAAAGGCTTCCCCGCCGCCAAAGTAGCGGTAACGCCGCTTGTCGCCGAAGAGGGAGGTGCGCCTGTCGCCCGCCACGGGACGCACGAAGCCCTCAGTCAGGAATACCGCCGCGGGATCGACGGCGGCGATGAGCGCGAGATAGCGCGCGGCCTGTTCGGTCTTCCTGGGGTCTGGGTCCGCGCGGAGGCTCGTGAGGCTTTTGTCCAGGCTGATCGTCTCGGCCTTAAACGGGCGCGAGGCTATAACGAAATCCCGCTCGGCCAGGACGAGCTCGCCGCGCAGGAGCAAGGCGCT
>JBGSKZ010000737.1:0-1213 GCA_041741035.1 Treponematales bacterium | reverse complement strand
GCGGTGCGCGGCGTCGAATTCGGGGACGGCTTCGCCGCGGCCCGCATGCGCGGCAGCGAGCATAACGACCCGTACCTGGGCGCAGACGGCCGCACGGCGAAAAACGGCGCGGGCGGCATCAACGGCGGCATAACGAACGGCAATGACCTGGTCATGCGCGTGGCGGTTAAGCCCGCGTCCACGATAGCCAAGGAACAGG
This sequence comes from Treponematales bacterium, assembly GCA_041741035.1. Classification (GTDB taxonomy): domain Bacteria; phylum Spirochaetota; class Spirochaetia; order Treponematales; family UBA12059; genus UBA5200. Next base: position 1,014 of record JBGSKZ010000737.1, on the reverse strand, counting down.
AAACGCTTAATTTTCACAGCGGCGCCATGGAAAAACTCAGCGGAGAGGGCCGCCACGACGCCTGCATAGCCCTGCGGGCCATGGTGGCGCTGGAGGCCGCCTGCGCGCTGGCGCTAGCCGATCTGTACCTTATAGCTAAAACCTATACGACCGAACGGGAGAGGAAGCAGCCATCATGAAACTGGAAGACTTACGCGGCGACATAGACCGCATAGACGCGCGCATCGTCGCGTTGCTCTCGGAACGCATGGAGAAGGCCCTGCTCACCAAGCGCTTCAAAACCGCTACCCTGGACGAGGGGCGCGAGCGGGCCGTGCTGGCAGCCGTGGCGGCACGCTCGGCCTGCCTTGCCGAACCCTCCTTTACCGAAGGGCTCTACCGGAGCATCATGGCCGAGAGCAGGCGCATGCAGGAGAAGGACCTGTCGCTTTTGGGCTTCCAGGGCGTGCACGGCGCTTACAGCGACGCGGCCGCCCGCGCCAGGTTGCCCGGCGCGGCCACCCTGCCCTGCAAAGATTTCAAGGATATCTTCGACGGGGTGCGGGAAGGCTATCTCGATTACGGCATAGTGCCGGTGGAAAACACCTTGGGCGGCACCGTGGGCCAGGTTAACTCCATACTGGTCAATTCCGAGCTGCGCATCGTGGGGGCCGTGGACCTGCCCGTGGAGCACTGCCTACTCGCCCTTCCCGGCCAGGACCACCGCGACATACGCTACGCCTATTCCCATCCCCAGGCCCTGGCGCAGTGCAGGCGCTTCCTGGAACGCAACCGCCTGGACGGCATAAGCTATTTCGATACCGCCGGATCGGCCAGGATGCTCTCGGAAGAACGGCCGCGCAGCACGGCGGCCATAGCGGGCCGCTTCGCCGCGGAGCTCTACGGGCTGGAAATAATCAAGGAAGGCATACAAGACGCGGCCACCAACCGCACCCGCTTCTTCGTGCTGGCCAAGGAAGGCAGCCAGGCGGCGGAGCGGGCCATCGCGGCCGCGGAGGCGGAGGCGGCAGCTAT
>JBGSKZ010000736.1:0-1196 GCA_041741035.1 Treponematales bacterium | reverse complement strand
GGCGCTCGGGCAGCCGGGCGTGCGCGAAATGCTTGACGAGGCGGTAGTAATGGCCGCGTCCAGCCTGGGGCTCGAGGCGGCCGACAGCGCCGCGCTCTTCGACGGCATGAAGGGCGTGCTAAGCGCTAGCTTCGGTGCCGTGCTTTTCCTTTTCCTGTTCGGCAGCGCCTGGGGCGGCACCCGCCTGGGCCGACGTTGGCGCTTCATACGCGCCGCCAAGGCCGCGTTCGCTTCCCTGCCCAAGGACGGCCAGTTGCCCGATCCGGAATTAACCTCGGCCCGCGCCGCGGAATTTTCCGAGCTCGGCTCCGACGAACCCGCCCTGCCTCCTGCGCTCGGCGAGTATCGCGTGCCGCAGGCTCTCGTATGGCTGCTCCTCGCCTCCTGGGCGGGGATATTGGCCTCCCGTTATATCCCGTCGCCGGCCGTCGTGTCGGTAGCGTGGAATGTGGCTTTATCGGTATCTATCTGCTACGGAGTCCAAGGCTTAGCCGTGGCCGGCGCCCTTTTGGGGCGAATCGGCATGGCCCCTGCCGGGCGCATGTTAGCGGCGGTATTTATCGTGCTCGTCCTATTGGGCGGCACGGTAGGCCTCGTGGCCGCCGCCGCCATGGCCGTGCTCGGCACCCTTGAAACCTGGATTCCTCTCAGGGCAGTAAAAACACAAGGAGAATGACCATGAAGGTTATCCTGAATCAAGACGTTCCCAACCTTGGCGAGCTCGGAGACGTGAAGGACGTTGCCGCCGGCTATGCCCGCAACTACCTGCTTCCCCGCGGGCTCGCGTTCCCCTTCAGCCCCTCGGTGGTGGCTATGTTCGCGTCCCGCAAGGCCGAAATAGACGCCCGTAAGGCAGAGAAGCGCAAGAACTCCCTCGACATCAAGTCCCGCCTGGACGCCGAGGAACTCGTGCTGGATATGCCCGCGGGCCCCAACGGCAAGCTGTTCGGCGGCGTATCCAACGCCACCGTGGCCGACGAGCTTACCAAGAAGGGCTACAGCGTAGACCGCAAGAAGATAGAAGTTCCCGGCCGTGTCATCAAGAGCGTCGGCAACTATAAGGTGAGCATACGCCTCTACGAGAAGGACGAGGCTACACTCAAGGTAGTCGTGAAGGGCCATGTAGAGAAGGCCCGCGAGCCCGCCAAGGCTGAGGCGCCCCGTCGCCACCGCCGCGACGAGCACGCCGCCGAAGC